>JAEUTT010000040.1 GCA_016787165.1 Bacteroidia bacterium
CAGGATTTAAACATTTTTCATTTGGCCGAAAAAAATAGAAAAGGAATTGTTATCCTTGTTAATAAATGGGATTTAGTAGAAAAAACTACAAATTCAACAAAGGAATACGAAGAAAAAATTCGTGAACGCATTGCTCCATTCCGTGATGTTCCAATTATTTTTACTTCGGCTATTACTAAGCAACGTGTTTTAAAAGCAATTGAAATGGCCGAAAAGGTGTATGCAAATAGGATTAAAACAATTAAAACGCGTCAGCTAAATGATGTAATGTTGCCTATTATTGAGAATCATCCCCCTGCCGCTACTAAAGGGAAATATGTAAAAGTGAAGTTTATTAACCAGCTTCCTACTCATGCTCCTACATTTGCTTTTTATTGCAACTTACCACAATATGTAACTGAATCGTACATGCGATTTTTAGAAAACAGGTTACGCGAAAATTTTGATTTTACTGGTGTGCCTATTCAGTTGTTTATGAGAAATAAATAATTGTTTAGACTTAGGCTCTTTCTCAAGATCCCGATAGCTATCGGACGAAATGACTACGCACGATTATTGGGTTAAATCATTCAAAAACAATTTACAAGTATCTTCAATAGATTGTTCGATGCTTATGAATTTAAAATCAGGAAATTGTTTGCTTATTTTTTCATTTGAAAATTTACTTATTCGATGAGCGGAACGTGCTGTTTCTTTTGTGATCAATGGCACAGAGCCTGTTAATAGATGTCGCAATTTTTCCATTCGCCAAGCAAAACCGCTTAAAAATTTTCCTGCTTTTATTGTTGGTTTGGCTTTACCAAATTGAGTATGTATTAAATCAAAAAATAATTTATAACTAATATTATCGGAATTAATTAAAAAACGCTGGTTAAACACATTCTTTTCCATTAATGATATCATTAATGATACTACATCTCTTACATCTACAAAACCATTTATTCCATCAGTGTAATAGCTTATTCCTTTGTATGCTTTTGTAAACATATTTGAACTGCTTTGTGTCCAATTACCAGCACCAATAATTAATGATGGATTTACAATTACTACGTTTAATCCTTCTTCGGAAGCTCTCCACACTTCTCGTTCGGCAGCATATTTACTAATCGAATATTTTGAATTTTCGGGCGATGATTTCCAAAATGTTTCTTCGGTAGTTAACGCTCCTTGTTCTGCTCTTCCAACAGTAGCAATAGAACTTACATGGCAAAACTTTTGAATATTTTTTTCTAATGAAGCATTTACCATATTGGCTGTGCCTTCACTATTAATTTGCATCATTTTTTCTTCATGCTGTGGCTCAAATGATACCATTGCCGCGCAATGGTATACTTCTGTAATACCTTCCATAGCATCCAATATGGAATAAATATCAAGTAAATCGGCATCTACCCATTCTATTTGGTTGTATAATTCATCTGGCGATGAATCATAATATCCAAATACTTTTTTAACATTGGCTAAGTTACTTTCTGCTCTTTTAATGGCACGCACTTTTTTCCCGGATTTGCATAATTCATACAAAAGGTGTGTTCCTACTAATCCTGTTCCGCCTGTTACTAAAATCAATTTTTACTTTTTTGATTGCTTACAAAGTTAATTGTTTAAGTGTAATTACATACCTTTGAAGCATAAAACTTATTGCGTGAAAAACCATTATCTATATTTTATTTTTTTATCATTTGTTTTTATTT
>JAEUTT010000108.1 GCA_016787165.1 Bacteroidia bacterium
AGAGATCCATTTTTGAGGATAGTTTCTGTTTAAGTGCAGTACATTCCATTTTGCTTCAAAACCTTGCTCATCTACCTTTCTGTTGTCGGGTAAAAAAGCACCATTAAAACTAGGGTTTTTCCATGCCGATTGAATTTTTACATCAGTTATTTTTCCTACAGGGGTAAAGTATAATAATTGGCTACCTTTTAAATCTAAGTCGAACGAAAAATTGTACGAAACACTATCGTCATTGCTTATTAAAACAGCCGCATTGATGCCTGTTGATACAACATCGTTTGAAATAACTCCAGGATTAAACGATGGCTTTTGGTTATTCCAGTTTAAATTTATTTGCTCCTCAATACCTCTTAAATCATTAATACCAATAGTAAAGTGCGCTTTATCCAATTGAATATTTTGAATAGGAATATCTAACTCTGCTAAATTTAGTTTGTTGAATTTACCTTTGAAATTCACTTTTGAATTGTATACTACTATTTCATAAATACCTCTGTTTCTTTGTTCTGGATTTATTGTTCCATTTATGTTTAGTTCATCGGGTAAAATATGAATAAACTCTTTTATTGGTATTGTTTTATAGGTAGAATCTTTTTTAGAAAACTCTTTTACGTACTTGATATAAGGAATGGATATAAATGGGCCTGCAATGGTTTGTTCGCGCCCCCATTTTGAGCTTACTTCATAAATAGCTTCTTTTTGTGTTGCTTCTCGTTCAAAAATTAAGCTTTGAATCATTGCTGTAGGAATAATTAACAATAGCGTAATTAAAATAATGGTTCCTACTTTAAAGTAGATGTTGTGTTTGAGTGTGCTCATGGTTTGCTAGTTTTTTAGATTTTACAGCAATCAAACGAAGGGGCAAGTTTTCTATTGTACAAGATTGTTTGTTTTAATGTTTTTTAACAAAAGCAGTTGGTTTATCATTTATTTTTTGTTTTGATGCACGAAACAAGAAAAGTGTTAAATTTGTGGTAAAATAATAAAGCTATGAGAACAATTGAATTTCGTGAAGCATTACGTGAAGCAATGAACGAAGAAATGCGCAGAGATGAAAAAATATTTTTGATGGGAGAGGAAGTTGCTGAATACAATGGAGCATATAAAGTAAGTAAAGGAATGTTAGCCGAGTTTGGTGAAAAAAGAGTGATTGATACTCCTATTGCAGAACTTGGTTTTGCTGGTATTGCAGTAGGCGCTGCAATGAATGGTTTGCGTCCTATTGTTGAATTTATGACTTTTAACTTTTCATTGGTTGCTATTGATCAAATAATTAATTCGGCCGCAAAAATGATGAGTATGAGTGGTGGTCAGTTTTCTGTGCCTATTGTTTTTCGTGGCCCTACAGCTTCTGCCGGAATGTTAAGTTCACAACATTCACAAGCATTTGAAAATTGGTTTGCTAATTGCCCTGGATTAAAAGTGGTGGTGCCTTCAAACCCTTATGATGCAAAAGGTTTATTAAAATCGGCTATTCGTGATAATGACCCAGTGATATTTATGGAGAGCGAGCAAATGTATGGCGATAAAGGCGAAGTTCCTGAAGGCGAATACATTATTCCTATTGGAGTTGCCGACATTAAAAAAGAAGGAAAAGATGTTACCATTGTTTCGTTTGGTAAAATTATGAAACAAGCATTGGGTGCTGCTGCTGAATTAGAAAAAGAAGGCATTAGCGCAGAAGTAATTGATTTGCGTTCTGTTCGACCTATCGATTATGCTACTGTAATTAATTCAGTTAAAAAAACTAACCGATTGGTGATTGTAGAAGAAGCTTGGCCATTGGCATCTATCTCATCTGAAATAGCATTTAAAGTACAAAAAGAAGCATTTGATTATTTAGATGCACCTGTTTTAAGAGTTACTTCTGCCGATGTTCCATTGCCTTATGCACCAACATTAATTGATGCATCATTGCCAAATGTTGCTCGTGTAGTAAAAGCGGTAAAGGAAGTAATGTATGTTGCTAAATAATTAGCAGTTATTTGAACTATAAATCTACAATGCGAAAAAAGTATAGTTTCGTGTTGTAGATTTTTTTGTTGCTTTATCCGTTAGTTTTAGCTCAATCGTATTCCCTTTTATTTCGCCTTCGTAGCTTTGTTTACCTGTTTCACCACTTACATCAAAGCTGATTTTACATTTTTTTATTTTGTATTTCCCACTCAATACTCGCGTTTTATTCTCTTTATGAAACCAAGTAAAAACATCAAAATAATCATTGATAGAGCTGGAGGCCAATACTATTCCATCTTCGTAAAAGCGTAATACTGCCGAATGTTCTTCATCTATTTTAAAAGCGTAAATGCCTTTGTATTCAACTGTACAGTTTTCAGTGTATTTAAATGAAAACAATGCAAATAGTATAATAATACCAACAGAAACATTTATAATAGGACGCATATATCTATAATTATTGGATGAATTCTTGCTTTTTTTACAAATTTACTATACCTTCATCATACAAAACAAATTCCAATGATTAAAAAATTACTTTTTCCAGTTTCAGGACTATTACTATCCTCATTTGTAATTGCTCAAACCGATTTACCTAAAGGCTTTTCAGTAGGTGAGTTACAAGAGATGCAACGTATGGATTTTGAACCTCCTGTATATTCTCCTATAGGAATAACCACTCCTCCCACATTGCCTGTTCGTAATATGGCACAGTGGGAAGAAATTCAAGCATTAACAATCACTTGGAGAAGTTATGCTTCAGTTTTGAGAGAAATTGTTAGGGCTGCTCGACAAGAAACAATAGTGATCATTAATTGTAATACAACCAATACAACTCAGTATAATGATTCTACTACCATCAAAAATTATTTAACAGCCGGTGGGGTACCTTTAACTAATATCCGTTTTAATGCCAAACCATCTAATGCCGTTTGGATTAGAGACTATGGCGCAAATCCTTGCTATTTAAATAATGTAGACTCCCTAATTTTAGTAGATTGGAAATACAACCGCCCTACACGTGTGAGTGATGATACTATTCCACGTTCTATTGCTCGTATGCTCCAAATTCCTTTGTATGAAACTATTGTAAACCCTTATGAAGTAATTCATACAGGTGGAAATTACATGTCGGATGGAATGAACACTGCTTTTTCTTCACATTTGGTATTAGATGAAAATCCATCTAAAACTGAATCACAGATTAATTCCATTATGGATGATTTTATGGGAATTGATAGATATATCAAAATGGAAACATTGCCGTATGATGGTATTCATCATATTGATATGCACATGAAATTATTAAATGAAGAAACATTGTTGGTTGGGCAATATCCGAATGGAATAGCAGATGGGCCACAAATAGAAGCCAATATTCAATACGTACTTTCTAACTTTAATTCATCTTTTGGAACACCATACAAAGTAATTCGTATTCCGCAGCCACCTGATCAGTTAAATGGATTTACATACCCAAACACTACCGGAAACTATTTAACGTATACCAATGCGACTATCATTAATAAAACTGTTATTGTTCCACAATTTTATGCGCAATA
>JAEUTT010000523.1 GCA_016787165.1 Bacteroidia bacterium
TTTTTTACTTAATAACTTAATACGAAACTCTTCCACATGCTCTTTACTTTCACCAACAAACGACTCTATTTCGTTTAACAATTCTTCTATTTTACTTTTCATCTTTTATTTTTATTGCGAGCAAAGTTACTGAATTATTGATATTTTAAGAATTCTTACTTCATTAATTGGTCTGTTGTTCGCATCTGTTTTTTCGGCAGCAATTTTATCAATCACCTCTATTCCTTCGTACACCTGACCAAAAACAGTGTAACTTTGATCTAAATGAGGGCTCCCACCAATAGTAGTGTATGCTTTTATTTGTTCATCAGTAAATGCATACAATGTAGTTTTTTCAAATTCTTCATCCACCTTTTTCGTAAAATAGTCATAAACAACTTTCATACTATCATTATTTTTAGACTTTGCAAACGAGTCGTATTTCGCTAAATAATTTTTGTTTTCGGGACGATTAATAATCTCATTGAACAATTTCATTTTTGTAATCCGTTTTGCTTGGTTTGTTTTTAGCAATGAATCCGTAAAAATTCGCCCCTGTACAATATAAAATTGAGAACCAGATGAAGCTTGTGATCGGTTATCCAAATCACCATCTCGAGCTGCAGCCAATGCTCCTTTTTTATGAAAAAGGGCGGAATTAAACTCAGCAGGAATTGTATAATCTGGTCCACCCTCCCCTAAAAGTATGTTTTTAGGCGCATATTTTGAATCTGGATCACCACCTTGAATCATAAAGTTTTGGATACAACGGTGAAAAAGTAAGCTATCATAATATCCCTGTTTTATCAGCTTAACAAAGTTATCCCTGTGCTTAGGCGTTTCATCAAACAAAGCAAGTTTAATGGCACCATGAGTAGTTTCTATCTGAATTTTGGTTTGTGAAATCAAATTCAAAGCAGAAAATACCAGCAAATGAATGATCAAGATAAAATATTTAATTTTGTTATTCATAAATTAATCTTTAAATTTGTTAGTTGTAAATATAGAATTTAATCGCATAAATTAAACATAAAATATTATGAAAACTTTACAAAACAAATCGGCTTTATTTGTACTTGCAGTAATTACAGGTCTAATTTTAGTTAGTGGCTCATCTTGTAAAAAAGATGAAAAATGCCGTGGTAAAGTTAAAGTTATTGATACTGCAGCTATAGCAGTTGGAAATGCATTGGTAAAAATTCATGCTCCTTCAGTAAACGGACAAGTAAGCTACACAGGCTTTACAGACGGAGGTGGATTTGTTAGTTTTGAAGTAAAATTACCTGCCATATTTGATGTTGAAGCAACAAAAGGCTCTTACCCTGGAATGGTAGGAAGAGGTATTTTAAGACTTGATGAGCCAGGTAAAGAGGCTGACGTTACCGTTATTTTAAAACCTTAATAATTATTTACCCTAAAATACTCTACAATAGCTTGTTTCATCAAAGTTTGTTGTTGAGCAGGTTTTAAAGGAGGTAACTTTTCATTTGCAGTCCAATGTGGCCACCCTTCTGCATCTAATCCTTCAAATTTATAATAACCATAAGGTTCTAGCAATGTGCATATAGCAATATGCATTACATCCAACTTCTCATTTTTAGACAATTTTACCTTTCCCTTGCCCAATTCCTGAACACCGATAAGAAATAAAATTGCCTGCAAATCCATGTCGCTACCAAAGCGCGATTCAAGTTGCTTTAAAACATCGTCAAAACTCAACTCCGAAGATTCAATCATCATAAAAAATATTACACAATTAATTTATGCCTGAGCGGTTGGTCCACCAAAATTCAAGGGCAAAGCATTTGGCATATCGGTATCTTTGATGGTGCCATTCACTTGCTCAAATTTTGATATATTATCTTTTAATGCCTTCATCAATCGTTTAGCATGCTGAGGTGTTAAAACAATACGTGATTTTACTTTTGCTTTAGGAACTCCAGGCATTAACTTAATAAAATCCACTACAAACTCCGATTGTGAATGGGTGATAATGGCCAAATTTGAATAAATACCTTCTGCTATTTCTTCAGATAATTCAATATTTAATTGATTGTTATTTTGATCTTCCATAAGTTTAAAATTATTTAGTGATAAAGGTAATAAAACTTTAAGAAAGCAATCTATTTTTTCTTACTCAAAAACAGTTTGTGGTGCTAACAGAGCAACTCATTCAATATTTGTATATTTGTAAAAAACAAAAATGACAAAACGCATAGCCATTTTCCCGGGATCATTTGATCCAATTACAAAAGGACATGAAAACATTCTTCATCGTGCATTGCCTTTGTTTGATGAAATAATTATTGCCATAGGAAAAAACAGTAGTAAACAAAATTATTTTTCATTAGAGCAAAGAGAAAAATGGATTAAACAAGTTTTTGCAAATGAACCAAAAGTTCGTGTAGAAACCTATAGTGGACTAACCATTGACTTTTGCAAAAAAATGAATGCCCACTACATCCTAAGAGGCTTACGTACTTCTGCCGATTTTGAATTTGAAAAAGCCATCGCTCAAAACAATCATGCAATGGCAGATGACATTGAAACCATTTTTATTTTACCTATTCCAGAATTATCTGCAATAAACTCTACCATTGTACGTGATATTATAAGAAACGGTGCCGATGCTTCACAATTTGTTCCGAAAGGAATTAATTTAAAAGAATAAATAGGCACAACAATTGCAACCCATTAAAACATGTTAAAAAATCAATGGATTATTTTATTGTTTGCCCTATTCTCACTTTCTGCTTCGGCACAAAAAGTGAAAATAACTGGCATTGCCAAAAGTTATGAGTATAAAGATATTTATGCATATATGTATAGTGATTATATTTCAAATCAATTAAAAGAATTAACATTTTCATACATTGATTCTGCTGGCAATTTTGAACTTAATTTTAGTGCAAAAGAAATCACCTTCATTACACTAAAAATCAACAAACATGTTGCATCACTTTATATAGAGCCTACTAAAAATTACGAACTAATTATTTCTCCACCCGACTCTTCCTATTACAGCAATCCAAACACAGAGGAAGATGTAGCTATTCAAATTAATTTAAAAAGTAAAACAGAAATAAATGCTTTAACAATTGATTACGAAAAAAGATTTGATAATTTTTTAACCGTCAATTACCCCGATTTTGTAAGCAGAAGACCTGAGAATAAAATAGATTCTTTTAAACTTGCTATAAACAATTTTTATTCAACTGTAAACAATCCATTTTTTAATCAATATATCACCTACTCTATTGGTGCTTTAGAAGAAAAAACAAAAAAAAGCGAAAAAAAATTATACGAAAACTATTTGCAAAACAAACCTATTTTATACAAACATCCAGAATACATGAATTTTTTTAATGCTTTTTACAAACAAAAACTTCAAACATTCTCAAAAACAAAAGAAGGAGTACCACTTACTTTTAACATCAACAATAAAGGAAGTTATGCTGCAGCTATGGAAACACTTGAAAGAGACGTATTTTTAAAAAATGACACTATCAGAGAGCTTGTTTTAATTAAAGGGCTATATGAAT
>JAEUTT010000532.1 GCA_016787165.1 Bacteroidia bacterium
TTGCAACAGGAAACCAAAACAAGGCAAAAGAAATTCAAAAATTAATGCCAAGTAGCATTCAAATTTTGAGTTTGAATGATATTAGTTGTTTGGAGGAAATTCCAGAAACACAAGCCACAATAGAAGGGAATGCTTCTCAAAAAGCATTTTATGTTTTTGAAAAATATGGCTACAATTGTTTTGCTGATGACACTGGACTAGAAGTAGAAGCATTGAATGGGCGCCCTGGTGTTTTATCGGCAAGATATGCTGGTGAAGGCAAAGATGCAAATGCCAATATGGATAAAATTTTGTCCGAATTAAATGATATTGAAAATAGAAGTGCTCGTTTTAAAACTGTAATTTCATTGGTCATAGAAGGAAAACAAAGACTATTTGAAGGGGTGGTAAATGGTAGGATTGCATACAATAAAAAAGGAGAAAAAGGATTTGGATATGATCCTATTTTTATTCCGGAAGGATTTGATAAAACGTATGCCGAAATGAGTTTAGATGAAAAAAATAAAATTTCTCATCGTGCTTTGGCTGTGAAAAAGTTAATTAGTTTTTTAGAAAATTTATAAATTATTTACTATAAAAATCAATTATTTTGTCGCAGATATAATTTAGGTCTTTTGTTTTTAATTCATAAAACAAAGGAAGACGAAGCAAGCAATCGGAGTATTTATCTGAATTTAAAAATTGTTTTTCCTTTTTCTCATTTGAATAATAAAAGGAGTTTGGTAATGATTGATAATGAAAAACAGCCATAATTCCGTTACTCTTTAAATACTCGATTAGCTTTCCCCTTTCATTTGCTGAGCTACAAATGATATAAAACAAATGAGCATTATTACTTGCATATTCAGGAATAAAAGGGAGTTGAATGTGTTTTTTAGCAACTAAAACATTCAATTTTTTGTAATAAGTCTCCCAAATATTTTTTCTGCGTTGCTGGATTTTATCTATATTTTCTAGTTGAGCAGCTAAAAATGCTGCAATAATTTCAGAAGGCAAAAAAGAGGAACCAATGTCTACCCATTCGTATTTATTTACTTCTCCTTTAAAATAAGCAGAGCGGTTGGTCCCTTTTTCCCATATAATCTCTGCTCTTTTTACAAATTGTGTATCATTTATAACCAACATTCCACCTTCACCTGATGTAATGTTTTTTGTTTCATGAAATGAAAATGCAGCTAAATGTCCGATTGAGCCTAACCTTGTTTTTTCACCATTTACAGATGTATAAAAACTATCAATGGCTTGTGCCGCATCTTCAATTACAAAAAGATGATATTTATGCGCAAGTTTCATTATTTTATCCATGTCACAAGCTACGCCTGCATAGTGCACAGGAACAATTGCTTTGGTTCTGTTGGTAATTAATGCCTCTATTTTAGTTTCGTCTATACCTGGAGAATGAGGTTTACTATCTACAAAAACTATTTTAGCCCCTCTTAAAACAAAAGCATTAGCAGTAGAAACAAAGGTAAATGCTGGCATAATAATCTCATCTCCTGGTTGTGTATCAATAAGAATAGCAGCCATTTCCAGCGCATCGGTGCAGGAGGTGGTTAATAAACATTTATTAAAGTTGTATTTTTTTTCGAAAAAAGAGTGACACTCTTTTGTGTACATTCCATTTCCTGAAATTTTTCCCGACTTAATTGCATTGGCGATGTACTTTGTTTCGTTACCAGCTAAATAAGGTTTATTAAATGGAATCATTAATTAAAATAGTTTTTTGCTAATATACAATTTTAAATAAAATGTAATTGGTTAATAACCTTGTTGAATACTTCATTTAACTTTTTAAAACAAGCCTTGTCTTAGTCTTATTTTTGTATGTGCAATAAGTTAAGACAAAATAGATACAATAAATATGAAAACAAGAATAGGAATCATTTTTGGCGGTTTTTCAAAAGAGAGAGAAATATCATTTGCAGGCGGAAGAACAGTGTACGACAATTTGAATAAATCGTTATTTGAAGCAGTACCTTTATTTGTTGATAGTTTTGGAAATTTTGTACTCTTAAATTGGGAATTTATTTATAAAGGGAGTATTCGCGATTTTTATCCTCCAGTTGAGTTTTTACCATCTAAACAAGGCAATTTTCAAGTATATGCAGAACAAATTGCTGATGTAGATGCCGCTACTCAGTTAAAAATGATTGAAAAAATTGGAAAAAAAATTGAACCGAATGACTTAAAAAAATACTTTGATTTTGCTTTTTTATGCTTGCACGGTCCGTTTGGAGAAGATGGAAAAATTCAAGGTTTATTTGAGTATTTAGGAATACCATATTCAGGTTCGGGAGTATTGCCTTCGGCTATTGGAATAGATAAGAGTGTTCAAAAACGATTAATGGTAAATGCAGGATTCAATAGTCCTAAATTTTTATCCATCAATCGACACGATTATATTAATGGAAATTGTAAAGATGTTTTTGAAAAAGCCAAAAAGGAAATAGGATTACCATTGGTTATAAAGCCAGCTAATCAAGGATCTTCAATAGGTATCACCATTTTAAATAAAGACGATAACTATTTGTTCATGGAAGCGGTTGAAAAAGCTTTTTTCACAAAATGGATAGATGCTTCAGACTGGAAAAGTAAAACATTAGATAATAAAAATAATTATGTTCGAGTGCTTGCTGATATACGTGAAGGAATTAGCTTACCTGTATTAATTGGCAATAAAATTATTTATCATCCTGCTGATTTAGTTTCCTTTTTAGATACCTTATTTGAAACAGAGAAAGATGGAGCGGTACTTGAAGCTATTGATGGAGAGAGTACAGTTTTAATTGAAGGATTTATTGAAGGGAAAGAATTTTCATGTATTGTTGCTCAAAATGAAAACGGACAAGCCATTGCTTTACCACCAACAGAAATCAGAAAAGGGAAAGAATTATTTGATTATCGCTCAAAATACTTACCGGGTTTATCACGCAAAATTACGCCTATTGATTTGCCTAATGAACAAATACAAGCTATCAGAAAAGAATGCGAACGACTTTTTTATGCACTTAATTTTGATGTATATGCTCGTATTGATGGTTTTTTATCTACCGATGGCAAGGTGTTTTTAAATGATCCCAACACCACGTCTGGAATGATGCCATCTTCTTTCTTTTTTCATCAAGCAGCTGAGATAGGTCTTAACCCATCACAATTTTTAACCTATATTATTCGTACATCTTTGTCGCAACGTATAAAATCAGATGCAAATGCAATAAAGTTTAATGTTTTATTGAATTGTTTGGATGCAGCAATAAAGCAAGATCAAACGGCTGCTACCACTAAAATAAAGGTTGCTGTTATTTTAGGTGGCTATTCTTCTGAGCGTCATATATCAGTTGAAAGTGGTAGAAATATTTATGAAAAATTGGCTTCATCAACCAAATACGAGCCCATTCCCGTATTCTTAACTGGTAATGCTGATGAACATATTATGTATCAAATACCGATTAACATTTTATTGAAAGACAATGCAGATGATATAAAAGATAAAATTAAGAGTTATAAAATACACGACTTAGTTAAAGAAATTATTGTAGAAGCATCACCTATAACATCAAAATATGTAAGTGCTGATAATTTAGCAAAACCAGTACAATTAACTTATGAAAGCTTGGCAAAAATGGTGGATGCTGTATTTATTGCCCTGCATGGTCGACCAGGTGAAGATGGTGCTGTTCAGGCTAACTTAGAACGAGTAGGCTTGCCATACAATGGCTCAGGTGTTGAGAGTTCTCAAACAACCATTGATAAATATAAAACAAATGAAATTTTAAAACAAAATGGATTTTTAGTGGCAGAACACTTATTAATCAATGAGCAAGAGTGGAGTTCTAATAAAACAGCTGTTTTAGAAACTATTAAAGAAAAAATAAAATATCCTTTTATTGCAAAGCCTGTAGATGACGGATGTTCTTCGGCTGTAAAAAAAATAAAAACACCAGAAGAATTTGATGCCTTTGCTACCTTAATTTTCAGAAAACAGGAAATGCTAAATCAGTTAGCAGCCGATTTATTGCACATAAAAGACAAAGAAGAATTTCCTCAAAAAAATGTTATTCTTGTTGAAGAACTAATCAGCAAAAGAGATGCCTCTCATTTTTTAGAAATAACAGGTGGGATGCTTACTACATATGACGCTCAAGGAAATATAATGTATGAAGTGTTTGAAGCATCCGAAGCATTGAGTGAAGGCGAAGTATTATCATTAGAGGAAAAGTTTTTAGCCGGTCAGGGTCAAAATATTACACCTGCTCGTTATTCAACAAATGCAGATGAGCGTCAAAAAATATCTGATACCGTAAAAAAAGTATTGGGAGATGCCGCAAAAGTGCTGAATGTAAACGGTTATTGCCGAATTGATGCTTTTGTTAGAGTGTACAATGCCGATAAAATAGAAGTTATATTTATTGAGGTTAATTCCTTACCGGGAATGACGCCTGCTACTTGTATTTTTCATCAAACAGCTATCAATGGCTATAAACCGTATGATTTTATTGATAAAATATTAGAGTTTGGTGCTCAAAAAAGAAAGTTGCTTGCTTGAAATAAAAATAAAATAGCTATTCTGAATGTTATTTCGACTGGAAGGAGAAATCTATAGAAACCAAAATGAGATTTCTCTCTGCGGTCGAAATGACAAGTGATTAAGCCAATGTTGGTGTTATCAC
>JAEUTT010000538.1 GCA_016787165.1 Bacteroidia bacterium
TTCTAAAGCAATGGTGTTTATTTTAGCATCTTCTTTTTTCCATAAATAACCATTTGGTGCCTTAATTGAAGACTGTTTGGGCATTGTTTCTTCACTCTTATCATAAACTGCAACTAATTTTTCTTCCATTACTTCTTGTAAAGCTTTTACAAGTTCATGTTTAATTAAATGCATTCCAATAGAGTGAGATTGAAAAACAGCTGTGCCGTTATAATAATCTATGATAAAACCAGGTAAACCATCTCCTTCTCCAAAAAATAGACGATAACAATTTGTATGAGGATTATTTGTTAAATTTAATTGAGTTCTAAAATTATAAGCTTTTTGAATTTTGCTTTTCCAAAATTCAAAATCTGGAGTAACTTGTTTAAATGAAAACATTCGAATAGCTATAGAACCTATTTGGTAATGACCCATCCCCAGGAATTCATTTTGAGAAGTGTACACTTCAACAATATCACCTTCACTTAAATCGTCTTTTGGATAGTCAGGAGGTAAGCTTATTTTTTTTATTGCTCCCGAAAACACCCAAGGGTGAAATCGTTTTACACTATGGTCTTTCCCATGATGTAGTATTACTTTAATCATTTCCATTTTACATAAATTCTTCTAAAATTCCTAATCCTTGTCTTACAATGATAAATTCTCCTTCACTGCAATCTACTACTGTAGATGCTTCTAAATTTCCATAGCCACCAGCAATTACAATGTCTACAATGTCTTTGTATTTTTCATGAATCATTTCAGGATCAGTTGTATATTCTATAATTTCATCTTCATCATGCACAGATGTACTCATAATAGGATTTCCTAAATGTTTAACTATTTCTCTGCAAATAACATTGTCGGGAATACGAATTCCAACCGTTTTTTTTGTGCTCTTAAATAATTTTGGAACGCTATTGTTGGCCTCTAAAATAAAGGTAAAAGGTCCGGGTAGTGCTTTTTTCATTACTTTATAAGTGCTTGTGTCTATCGGTTTTGTGAAATCTGACAGATGGCTTAAGTCATGACAAATAAATGAAAAATTAGCTTTTTCAGGATTGATTCCTTTGATTTTGCATACGCGTTCAACAGCCCTTTGTTTGTTAATGTCGCAACCAATTCCATATACTGTATCTGTAGGATAAATAACTACTCCTCCATCACGCAAGCATTTTACAACTTGTTCAATTTCTTCAAAATTAGGTTTGTTGGGGTTGATGCGTAAAAGCATTGTTTAATTGTTTTAAATGCTTGTTAGGAAATAACCCCTCCCCTTGAGGAGAGGGGTAGGGGTGAGGTTTTATTTTTTAGCATCAGCTAAAAATTGAGCTAATCCACTGTCTGTTAAGGGATGTTTTAATAATGCTGTAATTGCATTTAATGGACAAGTAACTACATCAGCACCCATTTGAGCACAGTTGATACTATGCCTTGGGTGACGAACTGAAGCAGCTAAAATTTCTGTTTCATAAGCATAGTTATCGTAGATTAAACGAATGTCCTCTATTAATCTTAATCCATCTGTAGATACATCATCTAAGCGTCCAATAAATGGAGAAACGTATGTAGCTCCTGCTTTTGCTGCTAATAATGCTTGACCTGCAGAGAATACCAATGTGCAATTCGTACGAATTCCTTTGCTTGAAAAGTATTTTATTGCTTTCACACCATCTTTAATCATTGGAATTTTCACAACAATTTGTTTGTGCAATTTGGCTAAAGCTTCACCTTCTTTTACCATGCCGTCAAAGTCGGTAGAAATAACTTCGGCACTTACATCACCTGTAACAATGTTACAAATATCTACATAGTGTTTTAGAATATTTTCTTGTCCTTTAATTCCTTCTTTCGCCATTAATGAAGGGTTTGTAGTAACGCCATCTAAAACGCCTAAATCTTGGGCTTCTTTAATTTGTTCGAGATTTGCTGTGTCAATAAAAAATTTCATTGTTTGATAGAGTTAAATTGGTTGAATAATTAAATTATTAGTACAAAGTTAAACTTTACGTGAATGGAAAAAATACTTGTGGAAAAGTATGTAATAAGTTGAAGTTTTTATAAAAAAGTGTTTTTGGTACGAGAAATGTAAAAAAAGAAGGGGTAAGCTACTTGTATCGCACCGCTACAACCTTTTACCTTTGCTTGCTTCCGCACCTGGAGGAGTAAAGGGAGCTGGTCGTACAAGACTTACCCCGCGCAAAAGTAGAAATTTTTTTTGAAGTTCAAAGCAATAATGCAGGAATACGATGAATTAGGCTGTTTTTTGTTAAAAAAGTTTAATTGCTCAAAATCATTAATAATTTGCTGAAATCTACATATATTTGTTCTGCATGAATATATCAGTTGTTATACCCTTATTTAATGAGGAAGAGTCCCTTCCCGAATTGCACGATTGGATTGTAAAAGTGATGCAGGAACATAATTTTTCCTATGAAATTATTTTTGTGGATGATGGAAGTAAAGATAAATCATGGGCTGTTATTGAACAATTATCGGCTAAAAATACGCATGCTAAAGGGATAAAATTTCGTAGAAATTACGGAAAATCAGCTGCTTTAAATGTAGGTTTTGAAGCTACTCAAGGGGATGTTGTGATTACGATGGATGCTGATTTGCAAGATTCACCGGATGAAATACCTGAAATGTATAAAATGATTGCCGTGGATGGATTGGATTTGGTAAGTGGATGGAAACAAAAGAGGTATGATCCTATAACAAAAACAATACCTACAAAACTATTTAATTGGGCAACGCGAAAGGTAAGTGGCATTAATAATTTGCATGATTTTAATTGTGGATTAAAGGCTTATAAAAAAGATGTTGTAAAAAGCATTGAAGTATATGGTGAGATGCATCGTTATATTCCTGTAATTGCAAAATGGGCAGGGTTTTATAAGATTGAAGAAAAAGTAGTTCAGCACCGTGAACGAAAATATGGAACAACAAAATTTGGGTTAGAACGATTTATAAATGGTTTTTTAGATCTAATGTCTATAACCTTTGTATCAAAATTTGGTAAACGTCCGATGCACTTTTTTGGTTTGTGGGGTACTTTGTTTTTCTTATTTGGTGGGATTGTAT
>JAEUTT010000540.1 GCA_016787165.1 Bacteroidia bacterium
AGAACCGTAGGTGTTAAGTAAACATAAATTTTATTCCAATCTGAGCTAGGGTTTATATCCAAGGTTTTTAATTTCACCGTATTAGTGGTACTTGTTCCTACCACTGTATGACAAAAAAGTCCGACTGCGAAAATGTAGTTACATTTATAGTTAAATTCTAAAAATATGGGGCCTGTAGCTCCATTAAAATTCAAGCGATTAGAAAGGTCGGAAGCGCATTCAAATAAATCTCTTCCACCAATAAGATAAGCAATACCTGATTTACTGCCTTCAAATACTTGGTTAGGCAAACTTGTAATAAGCAAGGACGTATCTGTTCCTGATGGGCTATTTTGAAAAAATGTTCCTGTGCTTGACTCAAAATCTTCCATACATGTAAAGCGAGCACTTGATAAATACTTTACAACTGGTGTAACAGTTTGTTTTTCTCCCGCTTTTAATGTTATAAGTTGCTCATGGTAATCGAAAAAAGGGTAAGGGCTTCTTGTTGCAGATATACCATTTACTTTAACACCTGCTCTAATTTTTAAAACATGTGTTCCTTCTTTTATAACCGGAAAGGTAACAGGTAATTCAAAACAACCGATTAATTGTTCGTCAATATACACCCAAGCATCTGCAATTTTTGATGAGGATGTTCCTTGCCCTGGCTGTGGATTCACACTTATTTTTTCAATGTGAATGTAAGCAGGAACAGGTTCTGCAGGATTATATAATTCACAAGCACTAAAAAAAAGCAGGCTAAATGTGAAAAATAAGAAAATGTAAAAATTCTTCATTGATAACGTTTATGATTCAGTTGCAAAGGTAGAAGTTACTTTCATTTTATCAATGATTTTGTAAGCAACATCTAACGCTTTGTATCCATCATCAATACTCACCAGAGGTGTTGTATTGTTGCTGATAGAATCAGCAAACGTTTCAAGTTCCATTTTTATTGCATTGGTTGGTAAAATTTCTGGGTTTTCGAAATAAATTTGCTTAGAACCCTTGTCTTTTCCTAAATCTATGACAACCGCCAAAGGATCAGCTTCACCTTCAACATTTTTTAATCGAATAATATCCACTTTTTTATCTAAAAAATCGACAGATAGATAGGTGTCTTTTTGAAAAAAACGTGTTTTTCGCATGTTTTTCATTGAAATTCTGCTAGCAGTTAAATTGGCTACGCAGCCATTATCGAACTCAATTCGTGCATTGCATATATCCGGACTATCGCTCACAACAGCTACTCCGCTAGCACTAATTCTCTTTATATTTGACTTTACAACACTTAGTATAATATCAATATCATGAATCATCAAATCTAGCACCACCGAAACATCTGTACCTCTTGGGTTAAATTGAGCCAAACGATGTGTTTCAATAAACATAGGGCCACTGCAATATGATTTGGCAGCTAAAAATGCAGGGTTAAAACGCTCTACATGTCCTACTTGTACTTTCACATTCGCTTCTTTTGCTAATCCCATTATACTTTTAGCTTCCTCAATAGTATTGGTAACAGGCTTTTCAATAAAGATATGTTTTGATTTTTTGATTGCTTTTGAGGCGCAATCGTAGTGCGTTATGGTGGGAGTTACAATATCTACAGCATCTACTAGGTTAATTAATTCGTCAATGTCGTTAAAACATTTTACACGCAGCTCTTGTTCAACCAACTTTCCAGTTTCGGGATTAGCATCATAAAAACCTACTAAATCATATTTTTCAATTTCTTTTAATAACCGAATATGTATTTTTCCTAAGTGACCTGCACCCAAAACGCCTATTTTTATCATAATTACAGATTGATTTTAGACAAAAATACTTTTTTCCACAATCCAAGTTTGATAAATAAGCCTTACTTATGAATAACGAAATGTTAATTTTGCAGGCGTTAAACTACTAAAATGCTAAAAGATACATACAGACATAAAGGTTTGAGAAGACAATTAGCTATGAAGCTAATGGAAAAGGGAATTGTTAATTCGGATGTTTTGGCAGCAATTGAAAAAATTCCTCGTCATTTATTCCTAGATAATGCATTTATAGAGCGCGCTTATGAAGATATCGCTTTTCCAATTGGTTCAGGACAAACCATTTCAAGGCCACACACGGTAGCTTTTCAAACAGAGTTATTGCAGCTAAAGAAAGGAGAAAAAGTGTTGGAGATAGGAACCGGGTCGGGTTATCAAACAGCTGTGTTATTAGAAATGGGTGCAAAAGTGTATACAATTGAGCGTCAAAAAGCATTATTTGATAAAACAAAGGTGTTTTTGCCTTCAATAGGATATGATGCCAAGTTTTTTTATGGGGATGGTTATAAGGGTTTACCAGCTTTTGCACCTTTTGATAAAATAATTATTACAGCAGGTGCGCCTGAAATTCCAAAACCACTGTTAGAACAGCTCAAGATTGGCGGTATTATGGTTATTCCTGTTGGAGACGCAGTTCAAACGATGACTTTGCTTAAGAAAACAGCTAGTAACAAGCTCGAAAAGGTTGAATTTGGAGAGTTTAAATTCGTCCCTCTGTTAGAAGATAAAGAATGGGGAGGGTAGTTTATTAACATTTTTATGTTGAAAACAACTAAATTGTTAACAACTTGGTTTAAATCAAAAACTTTGTATATTTGCACCATTAATTATTAAACTAATAATTTTAACTAAACAACAAAAACTATGAAAAAATCAGTTTTTATGATTGCTTTAGCATTTGGCGTATCAAGTGCTTTTGCGCAAGATTTAACTTCTAAAAAAGGTGAACCTATTTTGCCTGAGGCAGAAGATTGGGCTATCAGCATGGATGCAGATCCTATCTTCCGTTTTGTAGGTAATGCTTTTAATGGTAACACAGGTAATGCTGCTCCAGGAGCAGGTTTCTTAAATGGTAACAACACTATCATTGGTAAAAAATTCATCGATGAAAAATCTGCTTACCGTGTATTAGTACGTTTGGGTTACACTAGCATTTCTACAAAAGCGATGATTGGTGATGCTACAGTAACAACTGCACCAGTTTATCCTGAAGTACCTAAAATGGTAGAGGACAAATGGTCTCGTAACAGCACAAACATTGGTATTGGTGTTGGTAAAGAATTCAGAAGAGGAAAAACTCGTTTACAAGGTTACTACGGTGCTGATGTAATGATTTGGATTTCTTCATTAACTGACAAATACAAATATGGTAATGATTTATCAGTAGGAACTCCTGCAGTAACTGTTGCTAATTCAACTAACTTTGGTACAGGTAACATTACTTCAGATTCTTATGGTAATGCTGCTCGTATTACTAAAAACAAATCTGGTATGACTTTCGGTATCGGAGTTCGTGGTTTTGTTGGTGCTGAGTATTTCATTTTCCCTAAAATTTCAGTTGGTGCTGAGTATGGTTGGGGAATTGGTTTCCAATCAACTGGAAAAGGAAAACGTACTGTTGAGTCAATCGGTGGTACTACTCCTCAAGTAGGTGAAATTGAAACAGTAACTTCTGGTTCATCAAGATTTGGTTTTGATACAGATTTAAATCAAGGAACTATTTTTGGTTTCCGTGGTTCTAACACTGGTTCAGCTTCTTTACGTGCAACTTTCCACTTCTAGTAAGTAGATAACTCATAAAATTAAAAATCCCCCTCTGTTTTCAGAAGGGGATTTTTAATTTATATAATTTGACTTAATTCATCTTCATTTAATTCTCTCCATTCTCCCGTTTTTAATTTTTCAAGTTTTATATTCATAATTCGAATTCGTTGCAATTTCAATACTTGGTATCCATACACATTACACATTCTTCGTATTTGTCGGTTTAAGCCTTGTTTTAATATAATTCGAAATACTCGTTTTGTTCCAAGTTCGGGTTTTACAATACAGGCTTTAGTGAATTCTCCAGCACCAATATTTACGCCAGCAGCCATATCTTTTAAAAATTGATTACGTAAAGGCATATTCACCGTAACTATATATTCTTTTTCATGCTCAAAATCAGGGTGAATAATTTTATGAATGATAGCTCCATTATTCGTGAGTA
>JAEUTT010000320.1 GCA_016787165.1 Bacteroidia bacterium
AAGAAGCGCAAGCCAAAAAAGATTTAGATTATTTTCAGTTTCAGTTTAATGAGTTAGAAGATGCTCAACTTAAAGCAGATGCTCAAGCTATGATGGAACAAGAGCTTGAAACATTAAACAATGCTGAAGATATAAAAATAAATTTATCAAAAGCTTCATTTGGCTTAAATGGAGGTGAGCAAAATATACTTTCATCCTTAAATGAAATTAGGATTATTCTCTCTTCACTAGGCAAATTTAAACCAGAAATAGCAAATTTACATGAGCGCATAAATAGTGCTACTATTGAATTAAAAGACATTTCAAATGAAATAGAAGTGATTGAGCAAGATATTGTTTATGACCCAAAGCAAATTGAATTCATTAGTAAAAAGCTTGATGAAATTTATCGTTTACAACAAAAGCATCAAGTAAAAACAATTGAAGAATTAATTCAAATTAAAAATGAGTTGAGTAATAAATTGCTTGATTTTAACTCATTAGAAGTTGAAATAGAAAAGGTAAAAACAGCATTAACAAAACAAGAAGAAGGCTTAAGTAAACAAGCTGCATCTATTTCTTTAAACAGAAAAAAAGCAATCCCTAAGCTAGAAAAAGAAATAGCAGAGTTGCTGGCATCTTTATCAATGCCCAATGCTCAACTTAAAATTAATCAAACAACTTTACCAAGTTATACTACAACTGGAATTGATAAAATTAATTTTCTATTTTCGGCAAATAAAGGAAGTGAATTTAAGGAGCTAAATAAAGTAGCATCAGGAGGGGAGTTGTCGCGATTAATGTTAAGTATTAAATCGCTAATTGCACAATTAACAGCATTGCCTACCATTATATTTGATGAAATAGATACAGGAGTTTCGGGGGATGTGGCCAATAAAGTAGGAAGCATTATGAATATAATGGCCGAAAAAATGCAAGTGATTACAATTACGCATTTACCTCAAATTGCAAGCAAAGGGCAAAGTCATTTGTTTGTTTACAAGGAAGATAAAAATAATAAAACATATAGCAATATCAAAAAATTAAATGTAGAAGAGCGCATTCAGGAAATTGCAAAAATGTTAAGTGCCGACAAACCTACAGCGGCAGCAATTAGCAATGCAAAAGAGTTATTGAAAAATTAAACTTATTCTTATATTTGTATCTATCAACGTAAAAAATAAACAACAATAATTATGGCATATAACTTATTAAAAGGCAAACGTGGTATTATCACAGGAGCATTAGATGAAAATTCAATAGCATGGAAAGTGGCTGAAAAAGCTCATGAAGAAGGTGCTACATTTGTATTAACAAATGCTCCTATTGCAATGAGAATGGGAGAAATTAATAAACTAGCAGAAAAAACTAATTCAAAAATTATTCCTGCTGATGCAACCAATGTTGATGAATTAACAAACTTGTTTACTCAGTCGCAAGAAGTATTGGGTGGTAAGCTCGACTTTGTTTTGCATTCAATAGGAATGAGTGTAAATATTCGTAAAAACATTCCTTATACCGAGTTAAATTATGATTATTACAACAAAGGAATAGATGTATCTGCTATGTCGTTTCACAAAATGTTAGCCGTAGCAAAAAAGCTAGATGCTATTAATGAGTGGGGTAGCGTTGTAGCTTTAACATATATGGCTGCTCAACGTACCTATCCATTTTATACGGATATGGCCGATATTAAAGCGATGTTAGAATCTATTGCTAGAAGTTTTGGTTATCATTATGGATTAGATAAAAAAGTACGTATCAATACGGTTTCTCAATCACCAACTAAAACTACTGCAGGTTCTGGTGTAAAAGGATTTGGCGATTTTTATGATTATGCAAATTCAATTGCTCCATTAGGAAATGCAAGTGCCGAAGATTGTGCAAACTATTGTATTTCTTTATTCTCGGACTTAACACGCATGGTTACTATGCAAAATTTATATCATGATGGTGGTTATTCAACTACAGGTGTAAGCAATGAAGTAATGACAAAATTAGGAGTAGAATAACTCCTTATAACAATCCTTTTTGGTAAAGAGAGCAAACATCCATTGTAATGGCAACACTATAATGGATGGCTACTCCCAACCAAATACTCCTGCTTTTTAAACTCAATA
>JAEUTT010000361.1 GCA_016787165.1 Bacteroidia bacterium
AGGAAAGGGTGTTTTTGCCCATTTGTAATTTCAATATTTGCTTTTAGTTCATCATTTTTTTCATTTACATCAATAATTTGTCCGCTAAGATATTTCACATGAACAATTTCATTTTCATCCATGGAGATAGACATACTATTCAATAAAATAGTTTTGGTAAACGTGGTAGCTTTTGCACACATAAAAGTAGAGTAGTTTTATCGGGCGCTAACATACCTATTTTATTTTAATATAAAAAATGCCCCGTGTTTTACGGAGCATTTTTTATATAAGAGTCTGAAAAACAAATCTATACTTTTACTCTAAGTGTTAAAAATATATTTCTTCCTGGTGCACTTATTCCAGAAGCAAAAATGCGGTAATGCGTATCAAATAAATTTTCAATACCTAAATTAACGCTAAAGTTTTTATTTACTTTATACATGGTTTTGATGTTGAAAGTAACCCAACCGGGCATACCGTTGGGTGTGGCTTGTGCTAAATTGTCTTCACCACTCGGACTGTAATCTTTTAAAGCTTTGTTTGCACTATAGCGTGCATAAATTTCTCCTTCAAATTTTTTGAAATGAAGATTTAAACTTGTTTGTCCGAACATAGGAGGAATATGATCTAATGGAATTATAGAATCATGTTCACCTATACCTCCAAATCCAGGAACTTTTTGATAATAATTTCCAAGTGTATAAGTTAATGATGTTTTAAACGAAGCATAATCGTTTAAATCGGAAGAAATAGCTCCATAAATACCTTGAACGGTTGCTCTTTCAGCATTTTGTTGTGACTGAACTTGGCTAAAAGTTCCATTGTAAAAAATAGAATCTTGTCCGTTATAAGTTGCTTTTTTGGTTACAATCGCATTTTTTAATAAGGTATAATAATAGTTTCCTTCAAATTTTACTTTGTTATCAAAGGCTAAAATTTCAAAACCGACTTCTCCATTGTATGCATACTCTGGTTTAAGTTTTTCGTTCGGGATAATTAAAATACCTCCCGTTGATTCGAAAATTTTAGTTAAATCATCAATGTTTGGTGATCTATAACCAGTGGAACCTAATAAGCTAAATCGAACATTTTTTTCCGGAGAAATAACCAAACCCATATTTCCATTTAGAGCATTGTTATTTTGTTTGGTATTTTTAAATGGAAATGGAAAAAATGTGGTGTCTACAAAATTGGCTTTAATACTATTGTTACTAAAGCGTAATCCATCAGAAAAAATTATTTTGTCACTTATTTCCCAAGAATGAGTAAGATAAACAGCTTCTGTCATCATTGAACTTCCTCCATCAGGATATCTTGTATTCCAAGGACTTTCAATATCAGTAAGAATGTTTACCGATTTAGCCGTAGATGTTACATCGTTGTATAAAAATTCAACTCCATAACTTAATTCATGCTTTTCTTTTACTTGCTTTCTAAAATCAGCATTTAATGAATATACTTTTATGTTTTCTATTTGGTAACGTTTATTGTTATTGTTAAACCTTCTATTAATTCTTGATTCATCAATATTTTGAGCAGCAGCAGTAATTCTTAAATTGTCAAATAGTTTTCCATCTGACTTTATTGTAGAATATAAAGATGCCAATAATCTATTTTGAGGTCCGTAATACCATTCAGCAAATCGAAGTGTTCCGCCTGCATATTCCGATAAACGATCATATCTGTTAATGTCAGAGCTTGTAGAGTACTGTATATTTAAACCAATATTAACATTTTCATTAGCTTTATACAATAATTTTTCCATAATATCCATTTGTGAATAACCACTTTTCTTTTGAATATTAGAGTTTACATTTCTTACCATACTATCTGCTGTATTATTCCAATTTCGGTCTGAGTAGTAATAGCAACGACCAAAGTCAGGGTTGGGATTGCGTGAGTAACCTGTTCTTAAATCATCAAATTTTGAATAAGTAATACTGGTAAGTGATGCTAGTTTTTTAAATCCTACATTAAAATCAACATGTCCTACCATTTCATTGTTCGCAGAGCCATAGCGTAGGTATGAATTTAATTTCAGATTCATTTTTTCATCTCCAAATAAAGGATTTTTGGTGTAAAAATGCATCACACCTCCTAATGCATCGCTTCCATACATAACAGATGATGGCCCATAAATTACTTCTGTTCTTTCAAGTATGGCGTTATCAATTGTGATTATATTTTGCAAATGCCCCGTTCGGTATACAGCATTATTTAAGCGAACGCCATCAATAACCATAAGAACTCTGCTCGCTTCAAATCCTCTAATAATTGGACTTCCACCACCTCCTTGGCTTTTTTGCACCATAATGTTTCCTGTATTTGAAATAACATCTGCTGTTGTTTGAGAGTTGCTAAATTCAATCGCTTTAGCTTTTATAACTTCAATAGAATAAGGAACATCTGATTTTTTTTCTTCAGCTTTATTTGCTGAAAAAACTACCTCTTCTAAATTAATTAATTTGACAATTGTAGTATCGTTTTGTGCATTGCTTGAGTTCCAATAAAGCAAACATGCACTTATTATATAAGTGTATTTTTTCATTTTTAATTTGATTTATAATTAATAATAGCATTAATCATGTTATGATTATACTTTTGGTGGAATATATTAACTATAAATATTGAGGGGGAGGTGAATCAATGGATGTAAAGTGCGTATTGTAAATTAATGCTTTTTCAAAATAGGAAACTGTACTTTCATTTATAAAGTGAGAGATTTTTTTATTGTCGAAAAAATATATTTTAAAAAATGAATCAAGTGAATTTTTATTTGTTTTGTTTTTGTGATTACTTGTATTTGCGTGTTTTTGGATATGTTCATCTAAGTTTGCAAACAATTCTTTTTCTTGCTTATCATTGATACATAGATAAGAAATGCCATTTTCCGTTTTTTCTGATTTTACAATATCATACATGTTGTTATTGTAAATAAACTCTTTATTTTCTTTTGTCCAGTTGATGGAACTAATTTCTGAATTTTTAAATGTAATAGTAGTTAGTTCTTGCTTGCTTAGCCCTAATTTTATTTCTGTTTTTATTTGACTGCGAATTTTGTTTTGGTTGATTTTAAAAACAAGGAAATAGCCTGCAGAATTAAACAGGAATAATATTAATAGTATGATTGATATAGTTTTTTTCATTTGAATGATTTTCAAATGTACTTATTCATTGTTTAATTTCAAATTTTCGGTCATTTATTTGCTCGAAAATAATTTTTCTAGTGCAAACATCTCATCCCTTAATCTTGCTGCTTCTGCAAAATTAAATTCTTTAGCAGCAGTTTCCATTGCTTTTCGGGTTCTTGTAATTGCCTTTTGAAGTTGTTCTTTGTTCATGTATTGAACAACTGGGTCGGCAGCATAATTTATTTCTTCACTTTCAATGTATGGCCGAGCAAGGTTTCCTTTTGCATCTACCACTACTGTTGTTTGTCCTAAAATAGAAGCTTTTGACTTGTTTAATGCTGTTGGCACCAAACCATTATCAAAATTGTATTGAATTTGTTTTTTTCTTCTTCTTTCGGTTTCATCAATGGTACGTTGCATGCTGTCCGTTATTCTATCGGCATACATGATTACT
>JAEUTT010000402.1 GCA_016787165.1 Bacteroidia bacterium
CCTGATGTGTTTTTTTCTTTTTTCTCATCAAACGACAATTGCAAAGCATTGTATCCATCTTTCTCATTGGTTTTTACTTGTGTAACAACACAAGGACCCGCTTCAATAACTGTGCATGGTACATATTTACCAGAGGCATCAAAGAAGCTCGTCATTCCTATTTTTTTACCTATTATTCCAGACATTTTATTTATTTATTATTATTAATTCTATTTAATTACGATGCTTTAATCTCTACTTCTACTCCACTTGGTAACTCTAATTTCATTAGAGCGTCTACTGTTTTTGAAGTTGAATTATAGATATCTAACAATCTTTTGTATGAACAAAGTTGAAATTGCTCACGCGCTTTTTTGTTAACATGTGGTGAACGTAAAACTGTGTAGATTTTTTTGTGAGTTGGCAATGGAATTGGTCCACTTACAACAGCACCTGTCATTTTCACTGTTTTAACAATTTTCTCTGCAGACTTGTCAACTAAGTTGAAGTCGTAAGATTTTAATTTGATTCTGATTTTTTGGCTCATAGTTTTATATAAAGAACGTTAGATATTATACTTTTTCAGCTGCTTTTCCTTTTGACTTGGCAATTACATCATCTGCAATGTTGCGAGGTGTTTCTGCATAGTGATCAAATTCCATTGTACTTGTTGCACGACCAGAAGTAATCGTACGTAATTGAGTTACATAACCAAACATTTCTGATAATGGTACTTTTGCTTTGATAACTTGAGTAACCCCTTTTGAATCCATTCCTTCAATTTGACCTCTACGTTTGTTTAAGTCACCTACTACATCACCCATGTTTTGTTCAGGAGTTAATACTTCTATTTTCATGATTGGCTCTAACAATACCGGTTTACATTTTGGTAATGCTTCACGGAAAGCTGTGCGAGCTGCTATTTCGAATGATAAAGCATCAGAATCGACATTGTGGTATGAACCATCAATTAATCTAATTTTTAAAGAATCCATTGGGTAACCTGCTAATACACCATTTACCATTGCTTGACGGAATCCTTTTTCAACTGCAGGGATAAACTCACGAGGAATATTACCACCAGAGATTTCATTGATAAATTGTAAACCATCTTTTGCGATATCCCAATCTGCATCCACAGGAGATGCAACAAATTTAATATCGGCAAATTTACCACGACCACCTGATTGTTTTTTGTAAACTTCGCGGTGTTCAACAGAACCGTTGATGGTTTCTTTGTATGATACTTGAGGCGCACCTTGGTTAACCTCTACTTTAAATTCTCTTTTTAAACGGTCAACAATGATTTCTAAGTGAAGCTCACCCATACCACTGATAATTGTTTGTCCGCTATCTTCGTCCGTTCTTACACGGAATGTAGGATCTTCTTCAGCTAATTTATTTAATGCAACACCTAATTTATCCAAATCAGCTTGTGTTTTAGGCTCAATTGCCACACCAATTACTGGCTCAGGGAATTGCATTGCTTCTAAAACAATTGGATTTTTTTCATCACACAAAGTATCACCTGTACGAATGTCTTTAAATCCTACTGCTGCTCCAATATCACCTGCTTCAATAAATTCAATTGCATTTTGTTTGTTTGCATGCATTTGGAAAATACGAGAAATACGCTCTTTGTTTCCGCTACGTGTATTTAACACGTAAGAACCTGCATCTAAACGACCTGAATAAGCACGGAAAAAGCATAAACGACCAACAAAAGGATCGGTTGCAATTTTAAATGCTAATGCTGTAAAAGGTTCTGCTGCATCTGGTTTACGAACGATCTCGGCACCAGTATCAGGATTAGTACCTTTAATATTTTCTTTGTCTAATGGTGATGGCATTAATTCCATAACCAAATCCAACATTGTTTGAACACCTTTATTTTTGAAAGATGAACCACAAACCATTGGTACAACTTTATTTGCTAAACAAGCTTGACGCAATGCGGCTAATACTTCTGCTTCAGTGATTGAATTCGGATCTTCAAAGAATTTTTCCATTAAAGATTCATCAAATTCAGCTATTGCTTCCAATAATTTCCCTCTCCATTCAGTCACATCATCTTTCATATCATCAGGAATAGGAACTTCTGTAAAAGTCATTCCTTTATCTTCTTCATTCCAAACAATACCACGATTATTAATTAAATCAACAACGCCTTTAAATGTTTCTTCAGCACCAATTGGTAATTGCAATGGTAATGGATTACCTCCTAACACTTCTTTTACTTGTTTAACAACAGATAAAAAGTCAGCACCTTGGCGGTCCATTTTATTCACAAATCCTAAACGAGTTACGTTATAGTTATTTGCTAATCTCCAGTTTGTTTCAGATTGTGGCTCAACACCATCAACTGCAGAAAACAAAAACACCAATCCATCTAAAACACGTAATGAACGATTTACCTCAACGGTAAAATCAACGTGACCTGGAGTATCGATGATATTTACTTTGTATTTATTATTTCTATAATTCCAAAAGCAAGTAGTTGCAGCAGAAGTGATTGTGATACCACGCTCTTGCTCTTGAACCATCCAGTCCATAGTAGCAGCTCCATCATGCACCTCACCTATTTTGTGGTTTACACCTGTATAATAAAGAATACGCTCAGTTGTAGTTGTTTTACCAGCATCAATATGAGCAGCAATCCCAATGTTTCTTGTATATTTTAAATCTGACATCTTATATATTGTATATTCTTATTTGTAATAATATCTAGACTTCTTAAATTAGAAGCGGAAATGAGAGAATGCTTTATTAGCATCTGCCATTTTGTGAACATCTTCTTTCTTTTTGAAAGCAGCGCCTTCTTCTTTAGAAGCTGCAATGATTTCACCTGCTAATTTTTGAGCCATTGACTTTTCGTTACGTTTACGAGCATAAAGAATCATCCATTTGATACCCATTGATACTTTTCTTTCAGGACGAATCTCTGAAGGAATTTGAAAAGTAGCACCACCTACTCTGCGGCTACGAACCTCTACAGATGGAGTAACGTTACCTAATGCTTTTTTAAACACTTCTAATCCGTCTTGTTCAGTACGTTGTTGAACTGTTTCGATAGCATCATAAAATACTTCATAAGATGTATTTTTTTTGCCATCATACATTAAGTTGTTTACAAAACGAGTTACCAACACATCATTAAATTTAGGATCTGGTAACAAAATTCTTTTTTTAGCTCTTGACTTTCTCATTTTAGTCTTTGAATATTACTAGTTTTTATTATTTTTTCTTAGCTGGTGCTGCTGCCGCTCCTTTTTTAGGTTTTTTAGTACCGTATTTAGAACGTCTTTGGTTACGACCTTCAACTCCTGATGTATCTAATGCACCACGAACAATATGATAACGTACACCTGGTAAATCTTTTACCCTTCCGCCACGAATTAACACAATAGAGTGTTCTTGCAAGTTGTGACCTTCTCCCGGAATGTAAGCTGTTACCTCTTGTTTGTTTGTTAAACGTACACGGGCAACTTTACGCATTGCCGAATTTGGTTTTTTAGGAGTTGTTGTGTAAACACGAGTACAAACTCCACGTTTTTGTGGACTTGATTCAAGAGCTGCTGACTTACTTTTGTTAGTCGCTCTTGTTCTTCCTTTACGCACTAATTGCTGTATTGTAGGCATTTTTTAGTATTATTTTTTTATCAATTTTTGTTATAAATAAAATACACCCCCGCTTTTTTGGGGAGGGCAAAGGTAAAAATTTTTTCATACAAAAAACAGTTCGTTGAAAAAAAATATTGTTTTTTCTGCATTTTAAACGATTTTCATGTTCAATATCAACAAAACACCTATTAAATAAGACTTTCTGTAGACCGATTTTTGTTTGAAAATTGAAAATCTACTTCCTCACTAAAAATTATATTCTTAACTTTGTACCCATAAAATAAAGTGATTATGGAAACTATGGCGAGTAGAAAAATTAGCGCTAAAAAAGCAATTGAATTAGAAGATAAATACGGTGCTCACAACTACCATCCTCTTCCTGTAGTATTGGAACGTGGAGAAGGGGTTTATCTATGGGATGTAGACGGCAAACAGTATTATGACTTTTTAGCGGCT
>JAEUTT010000423.1 GCA_016787165.1 Bacteroidia bacterium
TTACTCGTAGGATTACTTGATGAGAGTATTGGATTGCTTTGTGTATAGTTCAATATGTTTTCACATCCCAAATACACTTCAAATTTTCTGAACTTTTTGGTAATCTGTGCTTGCAATAAAAAATAATTTTTCGACTTTTTGGGCAATTGGTATTCTTCCGGATTGCTTTCTGTGCTGGGTAATCTACTTTGTCCGTACCAGTTAGTTGTAAAATCAAATTTCCAAATATCCATATAAGTTGAATAGGCCATATTTAACATTACTCTGTGCTTTGGAACGTATGGCTTATCCATTAGTTTATAATTGTAAGTGCTTTTAACATCATACCATTTGTATGCTAGTTTTACAGCAAATTGTTCTAATGGTTCAAAACCAAAATCGGTTTGTAAGCTGTACGAATAGGATTCTCCTTGTAAGTTGTAAAACACTATTCGGTTTGCATGCTGATCTAAATCTACAATGATTTGATTTTCAAAATCGGTTCTAAAAAAATCGACATTAATAAATGCTTCATTGCCAAATAATTTAAACTGTTGATTTGCTGATACACCATAGTTCCATGCTATTTCTGGTTTAAACTTTTCTTGCACAATTACTTTGCGTGAACTAGCAAAAACACTTTGATTTTCTACAAACACATTACTTGTTCTAAAACCCCTTCCGGCTGATAAGCGCAGCGTTGTTGTTTTAGTTGCATTATAGCGTAAGTGCAAACGTGGTGTGTAAAATAGTCCAAATAAATTATGATAATCGGCTCTAACACCTGCTACCAATGAAAAATTATCGGGATGCGTGTACGTATATTCGGCAAATATTCCGGGTACACTTTCGGTACGTGCAAATGCTGAATCGTTAAAGGATTCGGTATAATCATCTAATAAATAGCTGCTTCCTAATTTGTATTTATGATTGGTGGTTCCAATGATGTTTGCATAAATAAGGTTTGCATAAAAATTTTTTTGTACACCATCATAACTTCTTTTTCCAAAATACATATTTTGTTCTTGATATTTTCCTGATGTCTGAATACCAATACTTTTATAAGGCTGTGAAGGAAACATAAATCCTGTTTTTGAAAAATATTCTACTTGCTTAGTAATAATACCTATTCCATAAACATCTGTTTTTTTATAATCATTGTTGTAATTAAAAGCTGTTTGTCCACCTTGACGGGTTTCATACAATGCTCTTATTCCAAACTGGGCTTCAAAGTTTTTTTGATTGTGGTAATCCCAGCGATTAAAAACATTGTACTGTTGTGTAAGTGGCATATCTAAAAATCCATCTTTATTCATGTCTTGCTTCATGAAATTAGAGCTGGCATGAGTAAATAATAAAGTATGCCATTTTGTATTTATTTTTTTTGCAATATGAAAATTGGCTTCGGCTCTTCCATTTAGATTGCCATATAGGTTAATAAAAAAACGATGTTTTTGTTCTTGTGGTTTTAAAAATTCAAGATTGATTTGTCCCGAAATGCTTTCATACCCATTTACTACAGAGCCCGTTCCTTTGGTTACCATAATGTTTTCAACCCATGTTCCCGGTATGTAATTTAAGCCATACGCTGCCGATAACCCTCTTAATAATGGCATGTTTTCTGAAAGTATTTGTGTGTAAATTCCATCCAAACCAAGCATCTGAATTTTTTTTGCTCCCGAAACTGCATCTGTAAATGCTACATCTACTGATGCATTGGTACTAAAACTTTCGGATAAATTACAACATGCAGCTTTTAAAAGTTCTTTACTACTAATTACTTCTTGATTGATAGGAGTAAATAGTTTATTCATAGTAGTACCTTGTTTTTCTTCTATTTCCACTACACGAAGCGTAATTGTGTTTTTTAAAACTACTTGTAGGTTTGTTTGGCTGGTATCTATTATGTCAATTGTATCGCTCACAAAACCTACCATGCTAACTATAAGTTGGGCAGGTAAGCTATCTGGGTAGGAGAGTTCAAATGCTCCTTCGGAATTGGTAGCACTTGCAATAATAGTTTTTAACCAATGTACGTTTGCCCCTGGCAAACTTTCTTGTATTCCTTTTTCATTTTCTCCAAACACTTTTCCTGTTATTTGCTGTGCAAATAAGGTTTGCTGAAAAAACAAAACGAATAATATGATGAGTATTCTATTCATTTGATTTGATTTTAAATGTTTATTGCAACAATGCAATAGTTAAAACAAGAATGCACAATCATTCTAATCTTTTCAATAGAAAATTCTATTGAAATAGTTTTTTAAATCAAATGGTAAGTATAGAAATGAAATTCAATAAACTTCGGCCATGTAAAGGCGGTGGAAGGTCTGCAAATAATAGAGTAGGGGTGTGTGCTATTATTGTTGTAGTAATTGAATAATTTGAAGATGAAAAAATCGCTAGCTCTTGTGAATGTGGCAATTCATTTTTTTGAGAAGGATTAAAATCTTGTAATTTGAATGTACTGTTTTGAATATCACAGCACATTGACTTGACAATAGGAGTGCTTGACTTTTTTTCGGGGCAACAATCTTTTAAGCTTACAAATGATACTTTTTCTTTCCCACTTTTAAGACACACCATTTTATTAATAGTAAAGCCCAAGCTCGACAACAAAAATATGGAAGCTAAAAAAATGGATGTTATTTTTTGAAAATTTTTCATTTGGTTCTACAAAGGTAGAAAAAATAATTTAATCTATTTCAAAGGTATGCGTTTGCCATCTTGAGTGGCTATTACAAATGCATCAGGAAAACCTTTAGTGCGCAATATTCTTTGCAATCTGGTAGCATCTTCTTGTTTTGTAAATTCACCCGCAGTGTATTTATAAATCCCTTTGTCTTCATATTCCCCTGGTTTTTCTACATCTTTAAATTTTTCGGAGTTTAAAGGAATTTTTTTATCGGATGATGCGATTTGAACTTTGTAAACAATAGCACTTGAGTTGCTAGTGGTGGTTTCTTTATCATTTTCTGGTTTTGCTTTTTCATTTTTACTGGTTTCAGGTTTTGTTCCTTCTTCTGATTCGGTGGTATCGGCAGGCAATTCTTTAGGTGCTGTTTTTAATGCTTTTTTTATTTCCGCTAGCTCTAGTGAATCATCTTTAGTTAATTTATAGGATTCTTGTTTTTCGAAGTGGTCATCGTATTTTTTTGTTATTCCTTCTAATTCATCTTTATATTCTCTAAAAGCCCTAAAAATAGAAGATGCAATGTAGTCTTGCCCTTTGGCAGAGCCTAAAAACTGCTCCTCTTCTGGATTTGTTAAAAAGCCAATTTCGGTTAATACACTTGGCATGTATGTTCGCCACAAAACCCATAAGCTAGCTCTTTTTACTCCTTTATCATTTCTGCCTGCTTTTGTTTTGTATTGTTTTTGCAGTTTGGATGCAAAGTTTAAACTTTGATTTAAATAGGTATCGGTAAACATACTCATAATGATGTATGATTCATCAGAGTTAGGGTCAAAGCCATCGTATTTTTGTACGTAATTATCCTCCAGTAAAATAGCGGAGTTTTCTCGTTTTGCAACATCCAATTTCCCTTGTTCGTTTTTAATACCCATGATATAGGTTTCTGCACCCGCTACTTCATCTTTACAGATATCTTTTTTTAGTTTTTTATCTCTATAACATGCAGAATTACAGTGAATACAAATAAAAAGGTCGGCCTTGGCTTTATTGGCAATTTCGGCACGTTGTTGCAATTCCAAAAAAACGTCTGTTTTTCGGGTGTATACCACTTTTACATCTTTTAAATGTTCTTCAATGTATTTTCCTAATTTAAGTGCAACAGCAAGGGCAACATCCTTTTCTTTGTACTTTGTACCATGGCATCCAGGGTCTTTTCCGCCATGTCCGGCATCAATAACTACTGTTTTTACCCCAAAAGCTGGCGCGAATTTTGGAGAAAACGACACCGTTAAAAATGAAACAAGCAATAAAAATGCGATATGTAGGATTTTTTTCATTTATTCTAATTCAACTAAATAAGCATTACCAAACTGTTTTTTAATTAGTTTTGGGACTTGTATTTATTATAACACAAAAATAACAGTATAAATTGCGTTTCACTTT
>JAEUTT010000439.1 GCA_016787165.1 Bacteroidia bacterium
TAAAAACATTTTTTGATGCTATTCATCCTGATGTTAACAGAGGTAAAAAAGTTGCAATGGTAGGAGTAGCGAGTGGGAGAGCAGGAAATTTGAGAGGAATGGAGCATTTAACTGGAGTTTTAAATTATCTAGGAATGCACATTCATCCCAATAAGTTGCCCATTTCCAGTATTTTAACACTTTTGGATGAAAATGGTGAGTTGAAAGATGAAAATACCATTAAGGCATTAGAGAAGCATGCCTCCGATGTTTTAATGTTTTAATGGGCGTTTTTTTATCATTCCACCCTTTGTGTCTTTAATGCTATTCATTATAATAAATGCATTTGCATCAATTTTTTCAATTTCTGTTTGTAATCTTCCAATTTCTAAACGGGTGATAACGGTATAAATGATGTCAATTTGTGCCAGTTGATGTCCGTGTGTACCATAGCCTCTTTTTCCTGTATAAATGGTTACACCCCTGCCAAGTGTTTCGGTAATTAATTTTCTGATTGCTTCGCTATGAAGTGAAATAATGGTAACACCAGTGTATTCTTCAACTCCTTCAATGATAAAATCAACTGTTTTAGATGCTGCTAAATAGGTTAAGATAGCATACAATGCTATTTCTACAGACAGCAAATAAGCTGCTACAGAAAAAATAACAATGTTAAAAGCCAAAATAATGTCGCCAATGGTTAATCCTGTTTTTTTACTAAGATAAATAGCCAATACTTCTGTGCCATCTAAAACAGCTCCACCACGAACAGCTAAACCGATTCCTGCTCCAAGAAAAAAACCACCAAAAGTTGCAATTAATAATTTATCGGAAGTAATAATTGGATAATTAATGAGTGCTAAAGCAAGGGCCAATAACCCGATGGCAAAAATGCTTTTTATTGCAAACGATTTTCCTAGTTGTGAATAGCCTAAAATGATAAAAGGGATATTGATAACAACAATTAAAATGGAAATAGGAACATTGGTGATAACATTTGTTAAAAGCGAAATACCTGTTACACCGCCATCAATGAATGAGTTGGGTAATAAAAATCCTTTTAGCCCAAAACCTGCTGATAAAACGCCAATAATAATAAGGCTATAATCTTTTATTAAATTTAAAACAGTAATGCGAAGACGTAAAAATTCTCTCGCAATTTTATAATCAGAAAAATTTATTTTTTCCCTTTTCTCTTTTTTGCTTTTTAATGTTTGTATAATTATTTGTTGCAAAAATGGATTCATGTGCTCTATGGTATTACAATAATAATTTTAGTTGTTATCTAAACGAGTAACACTTAATACACCATTTACTTTTTTTAATTTTTTCATTAATTCAGTTAAGTGGTTAGTGTCGTGTACAAATACCATAATTGTTCCTTCAAATGTTCCATCGTTAGTATCAAAACTAATTGAGCGCATGTTTACATTTAATTCGTTTGAAATTAATTTGGTGATGTTGTTTACCAATCCAAGTTCATCAATTCCTGTAATTTTAATTCCTGCTAAGAACGAAATTAATTCTTGGCTAGTCCATTTAGCTTTTACAACACGGTATGCATAGTTTGCAAGTAATTGAAGTGCATTCGGGCAGTTTACACGGTGTATTTTTATACCTTCATTAATGGTAATAAAACCAAATACATCATCACCGGGAATAGGATTACAGCATGGCGAAAGTTTGTAATCAATTTTCTGCAAATTCTCACCAATTACAAGCATATCCGACTTGCCTCTTGTTTCAGACACTATTTGTTCTAATGATTTATGCTGATCTGCTTTTTTAGCAATTTCACCTGTTTTGTGAATAATTTTTCCGTGTTCTTGACGAAAATTTTTAAGATGTTTTAAATCAATATTTCCTACAGCCACTCTATAAAACAATTCCTGACTACTTGGTAGTTTAAAGTAATTTGCAAGTTCATTAATATTTTGAACGGTAAAATCAATTTTTAAATGATTGAATTTTCGTTCAAGCATTTCACGTCCATCTTCTGCAATTTTTCTTCTTTCTTCTTTTAGTGCATTTTTTATTTTCGATTTTGCTCTAGCAGTAACTACGTATCCAAGCCAATCTTCTTTTGGTGTTTGTTTACTAGAGGTAAGAATTTCAATCTGGTCGCCACTTTTAAGTTTATAGCTCAAAGGAACCAATTTGTGATTTACTTTTGCTCCAATACATTTTTCGCCAACTTTAGTATGTATATCAAAAGCAAAATCTAAAGCGGTAGCATTTATTGGAAGTGTTTTCATTTCTCCTTTTGGAGTGAAAGCAAAAATTTCTTCGGCAAATAAGTTTAGTTTAAAATCATCTAAAAATTCAAGTGCATTTTCTTGTGGATTTTCGAGTATCTCACGTATTTTTCTAATCCAGTCATCCAACTGACTTTCATTTGCACTATCCTTGTATTTCCAATGAGCGGCATATCCTTTTTCGGCTAATTCATCCATTCGTACAGTACGAATTTGTACTTCTACCCATTTTCCTTCTGGCCCCATAACAGTAGTATGCAAACTTTCGTAGCCATTAGCTTTAGGTGTAGAAATCCAGTCACGTAAGCGTTCCGGACTAGGGTGATAAAAATCGGTAACAATAGAATACACACGCCAACAGTCTGATTTTTCTTTTTCTGCTTCCGTATCAATGATGATTCTGATGGCAAATAAGTCGAAAATTTCTTCAAATGGAACTCCTTTTGTTTTTATTTTGTTATTGATAGAAAAGATAGATTTTGGCCGTCCAATGATTTTGGCTTTTAATCCTTGTTCGGCTAAAATTTCTTTAATAGGCTCAATAAATTTTGAAATAAACTTTTTTCTTTCTGGCTCACCTTCTTTTAATCTTTTTTGTATGTCTTCGTACACTTCAGGCTCAGTATATTTTAAACCCAAATCTTCGAGTTCGGTTTTTATAGCATTTAAACCAAGACGGTGAGCGAGTGGAGCATATAAATAAAGTGTTTCCGAAGCAATTTTAAGCTGTTTATCACGCTTCATGCTTTCTAATGTTCGCATGTTGTGTAAGCGGTCGGCAAGTTTAATTAAGATAACACGAACATCATCAGAAAGAGTAAGTAGCATTTTTCTGAAGTTTTCGGCTTGTAAAGATGAACTTTGATCAAATACACCTGATATTTTTGTTAGCCCATCAATTATTTTGGCTTCTTTTTCACCAAATAATCGTTTTATATCATCAATTGTAAGGTCTGTATCTTCTACCACATCATGCAAAAGTGCACATACAACTGATGTTGTTCCTAGTCCAATTTCTTCGGCACAGATATGTGCAACAGCAATGGGATGGTATATATAAGGCTCTCCCGACTTTCTGCGCATATCTTTATGTGCTTCAAGTGAAATATCAAAGGCTTTTCGAATAAGTAGTTTATCACCCTTTTCTAACGTTCGCTTACAAGCACGTAATAAAGCTTTGTATCGTTTAAGAATTTCTTTTTTTTCCGCTTCTAAATCAATCACCGGTTGTTCTTGCATAAGTAGTAAGGAGTGTTAAATATAATAAGCGTAAAGTTAAAAATTAATTTGTTTCTATAAAATGCTTATTTTTGAAACGCATCCCCGTGCACATTTGGTGAAATAAAATGGAAAAAGTAAAAACTTCAGTTGCAGAAATGCATATTGATGATGATAGAATTTTGCATATAAAATTCTTTAAAGGGGCGGTGGTAACGCTTGAAAAAGTGATTGAATATTATGCTGTTTCCAATAAATTGTTAGATGGTAAAAAAGCCTTGGTTTTAATAGATGCAAGCGAAGATTATGAAATTACGGATGATGCAAAGAAATACGGTCAATCAGATGAGGCCATGAAAAGTAGAATTGCTATTGCCTATGTTACAAACTCGATTACCAATAAATTAATGTTTAATTTATATCTCAAGTTTTATAAGCCACGTGTTCCATTGCAAATGTTCTCAACAAAGGAAAAGGCATTAAAATGGCTAAATACATTTTATGTTTTGCCTGGCGATAAATTTGAACGAAAAAAGAAGAAATAATTTATGACTAAAAAAAATACGGTTATTGTTACAGGAGGTGCTGGATATATTGGTTCTCATACAATTATTGAATTATTAGAAAATACAAGCTTTCATATTGTATCGGTTGATAATTATGCCAATTCATCCAAAGAAACATATTCGAATATCAAAAAAATAATTGATAGAACATTCGATATTGTAGAGTTAGATTTATGCAATAAGGAAGGAGTATTCAAGCTTTTTGAAAAGTATTCAGATATTGTTGGTGTTATACATTTTGCTGCGTTCAAAACAGTTCCCGAATCGGTTGAAAATCCTTTTAAATATTATTTTAACAATATAAATTCAGAATTAAATGTGCTGGAGGCATGCTTAAAGTACAAGGTTGAAAACTTTATTTTTTCATCTTCTTGCTCAGTGTATGGCAATATACATTCGTTGCCAGTGAATGAAAATACTCCTTTAAATAAAGCAGAATCGCCTTATGCCTCTACAAAGCAAGTAGGAGAGGAGATTTTAAAAGATTATTCAAAAGCATTTCCATTATTACAAACAATAGCATTACGTTATTTTAATCCTGTAGGAGCGCATTTGTCGGGCTTGAATGGTGAAAATCCAATAAATAAACCAAGTAGCTTGGTTCCTATTATCACTAAAACAGCCAGTAGAAAAATGAGCGAAATGTATGTATGGGGAACGGATTATAAAACAAGAGATGGATCTTGTATAAGAGATTACATACATGTTTCGGATATAGCACAGGCGCATATTACGGCTTTAGAATATTTACTACAGAACAAGCAAAAATCAAACTTCTCTATTTTTAATTTAGGAACAGGCAATGGCGTGAGTGTATTAGAAGCAATAGCATCATTTGAAAAGGTGAGTGGAGTAAAGTTGAATTATAAAATCGGACAGCGTAGAGCAGGGGATGTAGAAGCAATATATTCAGATACATCTTTTACCGAAAAAGAATTGGGTTGGAAAGCCAAATACACTTTAGACGAAATGATGGAAAGCGCCTGGAAATGGGAAAAAAATTGCAATTAGGGCTTAATGTACAAGCCTTTCATTGCATCGCCTATTTTAAACAAATTGAGTTTAAAATTTATCATTTGCTTGATCTTAAACAAAAAGCCGTTATTTTCTAATTTATCTCTTAAAATTTCATCCGTATTATTATTCGTTGTTCTGCTTTCTTCACTTTTTCCAATACTTTGTTTGAATCTAGATAAACTAATTCCAGTTGTAGATATAAAACTTTTTTTGAATCCGTGTTTTTTTAATAGATAATTTATTGTTTTAGGTGTGAAATACGATAAGTGCTCTGGATACTCTACAATATTCCATTTTTCTTTCAATAAATACTTGCTAATTGAATTGAAATTAGGTGTTGTAAAATAAAATACACCGCCACTTCGGAGTAAAGACTTTATTAATTCAATTTCTTCATTTGGTGTATTTATGTGTTCTATAACTTCAAAACTGGTTACCACATCAAATTTTTGAGCCAATAAATCTTTAGGCAATTGATCCGATTTGTAAATGACAATTCCTTTTTTTTTACAAGCATTAATGCATTCTTCTGCAAATTCAGTTCCATGCACATTCCATCCTCTTTTTTTTGCACACTCTAAAAATAAGCCATTACTACAACCTAAGTCAATCATATTATTTGTCTTTCTGAAAGGCTCAAACTGATCCAATAATTCGTTGTACCTTTTTTCTGTAATGGGCGACAAAGAATCATACCTTGGGTAGTTTGTATAATGTTTTGTAAGTTCTTCTATTGTCGCTTTTTTATGTGAAAAAATAAAGTTACAGTTTGTACATTTGACCAAATAGGCATGAGAAAAAGTTTTTATAGAAACTAATTTTCGGGAGTTACATATTGTGCAGGTTTCAAAATTCATCAGAATTGGTTATATTATATTTTGTAAATTTAGCAATTAAATAATAAAAAATGCTTCTA
>JAEUTT010000443.1 GCA_016787165.1 Bacteroidia bacterium
AAAAAACTGCTCTCAAAATTTTTGCAATCGTTGCTTTAGGTAGCGTATTTGCATACACAGGTTGTAAAAAAGATGATAAAAAACCTGACACCAATGCAGCAAGAGATAACGCTGCTGCCGACAATGCATTTGCCGGTATCTGGAAACAAATTAGTACTGTAACTGATAGTTCAGGAACATTACGTGGTGAAACGTATCCTACCATTGCTGCTTGTGCAAGTGCAACCATTACTCCTTGGGATTTAACGACTTGGCCAAAAACGCTAACCATTAACTTTGGTACAACTAATTGTTTAGGAAACGATGGTGTTTACAGAAGAGGAATTGTTACAGCTGTATTTACAGGGCCATACCAAGACTCAGCATCTGTTATTACCATAACTACTTCAAACTATTACCATAATGATTATAAAGTTGATGGTGTACAAACTATTACCAATATGGGTACAAATGCAGCAGGACATCCTATGTATAATGTAGTAGTAAACAATGCAGTAATTACACACCCAAACAATGGAGGTGTTAGCACATGGAATACCAACCAAAATAGAGAGTTTTTTGCTGGATACAATACACCATTAAATATATTTGATGATGTATATTTAATCACAGGAACTGCAAGTGGAGTTTCTACAGGTGGTTCTGCCTACAACATTGTAACTAATTCAGCATTACGAGTTAATGTTGGTTGTCGTTGGATTGTTAGTGGAGCATTTACATTAACATTAAATGATTACCCAAGCTATCCTATCGTGTTTGATTACGGTACTGGCGGATGCGATGCATTAGCTACAGCAACTCTTAACAATGTGGTTTATAACATTGTAATGAACTAAGATTATTTAAATTCAACAAAAAAAGCGAATCGCAAATGCGATTCGCTTTTTTTGTTTTAGGATGAATTTAGAATCATTCTTGTTAACTTTTTTAGTTTATTCCTTAATTTGGTTTTATCAAATAACAAAACCATGGAAAATCAATCGTCATTTCACACGTATTTAAACACGGCTAAGTTGCTGATTGAACAAGGTCGTGATAATGCATTTATTGAAGCACATTTAACACAACAAGGTGTTGACTCTAAATTAATGGTAGAAATACTAGAACAAGTTAAACGTATTCGCAATGCCAAACGCACCCAAAATGGGAGCATGCTCGTATTGGCTGGTGTGGTGCTTTTAGGCTTGGGTTTTGTTAGCTGCATCTTTCTTCATGATGCAGGAGCTTCTGTTGATTTTGCATTGTATGGCTTAACTGCCATTGGGGCGATTGTATTGATAGCAGGTTTAGCCATGATTTTTCATTAAAACTTCACAAAAAAACACCTAGCATCCTCTATTTCAGGCTTTAAGGAGCCAATCCATCCCTTTGTCGAAAAAATTCGTATTTCAAGCTATAATTTGTACTTTAGCCTTCCAAAATAATCAACATTTTTAAAGAAAATGAATTACTTAGATTTTGAAAAACCAATTGCCGAATTACATGAACAATTGGAAAAAATGAAACAAGTTGCTGAAAAAAGCGGGGTAGATGTTTCATCAACAACGGCAGAAATAGAAGAAAAAATAAAACAAACACGTACCGAAATTTTTTCGAACCTTACGCCTTGGCAACGTGTTCAAGTTTCTCGTCATCCTGACAGACCATACACACTTGCCTACATTGATTACATTACCAACGGAACATTCATTGAACTGCATGGAGATAGAACCGTAAAAGATGATAAAGCAATGGTTGGTGGTTTTGGTAGCGTTGATGGACAAACGGTTATGTTTATTGGTCAACAAAAAGGTATCAATACCAAAATGCGCCAAATTAGAAACTTCGGAATGCCCAACCCCGAAGGCTATCGCAAAGCATTGCGATTAATGAAAATGGCCGAAAAATTCAACAAACCCATTGTTACATTAATAGATACTCCTGGTGCTTACCCTGGACTAGAAGCTGAAGAGCGCGGACAAGGAGAAGCAATTGCTCGTAACCTACTAGAAATGGCACAGTTAAAAGTGCCTGTAATTTGTATTGTTATTGGTGAAGGTGCATCGGGTGGTGCCTTAGGAATTGGCATTGGCGATAAAGTATTGATGTTAGAAAATACCTGGTATTCGGTTATTTCTCCTGAATCGTGTTCTTCTATTTTATGGAGAAATTGGAATAATAAAGAAAGAGCTGCCGAAGCATTAAAATTAACGGCAAACGATATGCTAAGCAATAAACTTATTGATGGCATAATTCCTGAGCCATTAGGCGGTGCACATACCAATCACGAAGAAATATTTAAGACTGTTAAAGCCGAAATCATCAAACATATTACAGATTTAAAAAAACTAGACGCTAAAAAACGTATTGATTTACGAATTGAAAAATTCTGCGATATGGGAGTAGTAAATGAAGCTTAATTTAATTTTATAATTCTTACA
>JAEUTT010000572.1 GCA_016787165.1 Bacteroidia bacterium
CCGATGTTATTGTAAACAGCGGATAAATTATAGGGTAAATTATTTTCTGTTTGAATCTTTTCTGCTTCTTTGAAAAAATACAAAGCAGAATCCAGCTGTTTTTCGGCAAATTTAATTCCGCCTAAATTCACTAAAATATTACTCATTGGAATAGGTGCTTTTATTGCGGTGGCTATGGCTAAGCCCTTTCTTAAAAATTGTTCAGCCGATTTGTATTGATTTAATTCATAATAGATATTGCCAATGTTTCCTAAAACGTTACAAATTTTTAATTCATCATTATTATCTTCAAAAATTTTAAGCGTTTTGAAGTTTATTTCTAGCGCTTCTTTAAATTTATTTTGACGCATTAAAACTGTTGCTATATTGGTATAAATACCAGCAACCTTTTGCGTTTGGTTTAATTTTTCTCTGATTACCAACCCTAAATGATAATGCACCAAAGCGGAATCATATTGTCCCATTCGATTATATACATTTGCCAAATCACTTTCCGATTGTGCTATATCTGCTTGTCGGGTTAAATTTTTTGACAAATCCAATTCTTTTTTAGCATATTCTAAGGATTGATGAATATTTACTCCCATTAACTCCCAACTAATGTCTCCATACAATTTAATTTTAACTGTATCATGTAAATTTTGAGTGGAAACAACTTTAATCAAACTATCAGCTAACGGATTTGATTGCGACATCAATTGAAAAGACAATAGCATAAATGCAAGTAACAAACGATAGGAAAAGGAAAAAATATGCATAATTGAAAACTTAATTGGTTACTTTTGTATAGTAACAAATATAGAATAAATCTTGTTTTTTAATGAAAACAAAAACACTCAAAAAAAATAAAGTAAACGTTGTAACACTTGGTTGCTCAAAAAACATTGTAGACAGTGAAGTATTGATGGGGCAACTTAAAGCCAATAATTTTCAAGTAGAACATGAAAGCACAGCGGATGATGCCAGCATAGTAATTATAAATACCTGTGGTTTTATCGATAATGCCAAACAAGAAAGCATTGATACCATTTTAAGATATTCCGAAGCCAAAGAAGCCGGATTAGTAGATAAAGTATATGTTACAGGCTGCCTGAGCGAACGCTATAAACCTGATTTAGAAAAAGAGATTCCGAATGTTGATGGTTATTTTGGAACACGTGAATTGCCTCGTTTACTAAAAACACTTAAAGCTGATTATAAGCACGAGCTAGTGGGTGAACGCTTATTAACCACACCACACCATTATTCTTATTTTAAAATATCCGAAGGTTGTGACAGACCATGTTCATTCTGTGCCATTCCATTGATGCGTGGAGGACACGTTTCAAAATCAATTGAAGATCTAGTAAAAGAAGCTAAGCATTTAGCAAAAAATGGTGCCAAAGAATTAATGCTTATCGCTCAAGACCTTACCTATTACGGATTAGATTTGTATAAAAAACGAAACCTAGCCGAACTGCTCAAAAATTTATCAGATGTAGAAGGGATTGAATGGATTCGTTTACATTATGCCTTTCCGGCTGGATTTCCAATGGAAGTACTAGATGTAATGAACGAACGAAAAAACATTTGCAAGTACTTGGATATGCCCTTACAGCATATTTCCGACAATATGCTAAAAAGTATGCGCAGAGGTACTACCAAACAAAAAACTATTGATTTAGTAAATCAAATACGTGCTAAAGTTCCGGGCATAGCTATCAGAACTACTTTAATTGCAGGTTATCCGGGTGAAACAAAACAAGATCACCAAGAAATGCTTGAATGGGTTGAACAAACTCGTTTTGAGCGATTAGGAATTTTTGGCTACTCGCACGAAGAAAATACACATGCATACAATTTAAAAGATGATGTTACAGCCAAAACCAAACAAGCGCGATGCGAAGCTGTAATGGCTTTACAACAAGGGATTTCATTAGAATTAAACAAAAACAAAATTGGCAAAACATTCAAGGTTTTGTTCGACAAAAAGGAAGGCGATTATTTTATTGGCAGAACAGAATTTGACTCGCCTGAAGTAGATAATGAAGTGCTTGTAAAAGCAGATTCGAACTATGCTCGTATTGGAGACTTTGCTAATGTTAAAATCACTTCGGCCGAAGATTATGATTTGTATGGTGAAATTGTTAAATAATAAAACTACAAGAAATGAAACAAATAGTTTATTTTATTATTTCTATTATTATAGTAGCCTGTTCTACCGAACGAACAGAGTATGTTGCAAGAGTTAAACCAATTACACTTTCAGCAAACGAAATATGTAATAAAAATAAAGTTGCTGACTTTATTTTTGACATGGAAGAATTAAAAAAAGATTCTCTCATTAACCAAAGCAGACAAGTATTTTTAAAAGGTATTGATGCGTACAAAAACAAAAAACAATTGGCCGAAGCCACTGAGTTATTTAAACAATCTATTTTAATTTATCCTGATGCAAAAACTTATTATGAATTAGGAAATGCTTTGCTTGACAATCATTCCAATACTAGCAACATTCGCCATATCGATAGTGTATATGAAGTTGCCGAACATTTAGGATTTAAACCATTAGCACAACTTTATTACAAAAAAGCATGTGTGAAAAACATAGAAGAAACAAAAAGCAATGAAAAATGGAGTGTAATTTATAATTTACAAAGTGCATTAAGAGAAGGATTTACCGATACAGCACTTTTTTATTCGGATAAACATTTAAATAGCATTGTAAAAAATAATTCATTCATTCAAATGATGATTGAATACAATGCCGGAAAATTTAAAAATAACACAGGAGGACTATTTGGAGTATTTGCTAAATCATTTACGCCTTCTGGCACGTTTGAAGTTTCTGCCAATGATGTAGAATTAAAAAATTACAACACAAGTATTTCATACGACTTTGTAAAATTTATTCCTGAAATGCAAAACACCAGCTTTGGACGTGATGTATCACACGATTTTTATTACGTAACTAAAGTAGCAGAAACGCCTAATTATGTTGCATTAATTTATAAATCAATCAACTTTTGGGGAGCCGAAATGCAACCTGTAATTACTAAAATTAGCACATACAACAAAGAAGGCTCACTTATTTCAAGTAAAATTTTTGCTGCTCAATTTTCGGCAGAAAAAATAAAAACTGGAAAATTTGAAAATAACACTATTTATATAGAAGATTACAAACGCATTTGGAAACAAGCTATAGATAAAGTTCCTTTTGAAGAAAATGAAGTTGAACGGCTCGAATTAATTGCAAAAGCTGTTTATGCTATTGATGAAAGCGGCAAAATAATTGAAAAGTCGGTGCCAGCAAATTATAGCGATTCATCAATTTATGCAAAACAATAATTCATAACGTTTTACACAAGCAAAATATTAACATATCACAAATATCTCACATGAAGAATATAATTTTGGGGTTAATCACATTACTTCTATTTTCGTGTACTCAAAAAGTAAATACACACTACATTGATGTAATTGCATTGCGCGCAAGCAACATTTACATAGCCGACTCCGTGTATCAATACAATCAATTAAATGGAGATAAAAACAAAGAAATTGCTAGTGCATATTTAAAAAAAGCAAAAGAAATAAGTAATCAAAATATTGACAAAGCTGTTTATTTTGCAAAAAGAGCAGTTAGTTTACAACCTATTTATGAACACTATATTGAATTATCTAGTTATCTAGAGAAAAAAGAAAATTATGAAGAGTTAAGAAACTTGTATTCTTTATTAATTGAAAAAAATGTAAAAAGTTGGAAAAATGAATACACCTACCTTTTCACACAACCATCGGAAGATATTATATATAATTCATTAGTAACACAAATAAATCAGTACAACAATATTTACACGGAAGAACTTTATTACCTGGAAGACCTTAATATAGATAAAAATGTTATTAAAGAAAGACTTATTCAAGATCCAAGAATTAAAATGAATAAAAGTAGTGATGAGTTCCAATTGATATTATTACAGTTTGTGCCTTACGATGAACTTGCAAAGTATGCCATGCAAAAAGATGTTTTTGCAAGTTTTCTAAAAAAAATTCCTGAAGGAAAATTTGATTTTAAAATTACTGAAAATACAATTACCGATTTTGACTATGCAAGCTCTAGAGATTACGATTATATGATTACACCTTTTTCGGCTGTTGACCAATACTATTTGGCTGAAAAACAAGAAAACCCTGAAGGCTGGTACACATTTAATTACATTCAAAAATACACCCTATCACCCACTATTACGATTGTTGAATATGCTATCGACTCATCCGAAGTAGCTTGTCCTAAAGAAATGCGCCATATTTACCACCGACTAGTAAGCTACAACACCAATACATTAAAAATAATTGATTCAAAAGTAATTGCTTACCAAGCAGGAACAGAACTTGCTACAGCATCAATTGCAAATGATGTGATAACACAAAATGTACAAAAACGTGTTTTCAAAAAAACATATCTAAAATCCGATTTCGACAATGAATTAATAGAAATTAAAAACGTAAGTTCTATTAAATATAAAATAAACAACGAAGGCAAATTTGTTGAGTTAGGAATTACGCCAACTAGTTAGTTTTTTTTATTATTAATTCAGCAATTAATAAATTAGGCACCCAACTAATCCAAGCAATTAAAACATACATATGGTTTGATTGCAGGTGAATAAAAAAAGGTAAAAACAGAGCATACGTTCTGAGCGTAATTGCCGATAAGGTTAGTGCATAACTTCTAGTCATGTAGTTCCGATGCGATTCAATGTTCTTTTTCCGAATTTTAGTGTATGCTAAAAATGTAAACAGCCACCAAAGTATTGAAATTGAAACAAAAGAAATTTTTGCCCACATTCCACCGTTAGCATAAAAAGCCATAACCAAGCCCGATGGAGCACTCAATAAAATAATAATTAATACATACAACTTTCCTAATACACGATGTATTTTAAGTACTCTTATAGATTGTGTAGGAATAAACTGAAATGCGCCAAAAAGTAAAACAAAAATACTAGAGGTAATATGAATGTAAAATGAATACCTCCATATTGAAACATGAAGTATACTTTGTTTGGTTAGTAAAAAATCCACATCGTAATCAAATGTTAAATACGGTAGAGTTAGTTTAAACATTAAAAATGTAAAAAATAACACAGCAAAAACAAAAGTAATAATCCACAAATAGCTACTACGAAATTTCAAACCTTTTCCTTTTTATATTCAATTGAAAAACGTGTTAATTTAGTTAAATTCTGTTAAACAAAATTGCTTCCACTTAAAAGAATTTATTTTTGTAAACATGAATATTCAAAAATATATCCTTTTCTTTTTTCTATTTATCAACTCGGTTGTAGTTTCCCAAAGTACTGACACTTGCTTTGTAAATAAAGACGTACTCGACAGCCTGTATATAAATGAAACAGAAGGCGTAAAAGGAATCGAAAAGGTATTACATGCCGAGCCACTATACATTGATTTAATAAGAGATTTAGGAGCTAGAAAAGGTGAAAAAGAGTGGAATATTGGAATGGGCTTAACTGATAATTATAAATTTGATAGATACACGGCACTTGTTGAATACGAATTTGCTCCTATTGATCGCTTAGGATTAGAAATCGAATTACCTTTTTCATTCTATTATCCAGCAAATTCAGATGTGTCAAAAGATTCCATACCAAGAAGCCAGTTAAACAGCTTAAAGCTTGCTGCTCAATACTCTATTTATGTTTCAGAAAAAAACAAAACCTCTATTGCTATTGGATATATCAATGAATTTGAATTAGTAGATTTTAAAAATTATGGAAAATCAAAAACAGTAAATAGCAATATTTACAATCCTTTTTTAGTTGCTGCAAAAAGGTTTGGCGACAACTTTCATACACTCATTTATACGGGGCCTACTATTGAACAAAGTTTAATTAATAATCATATACACACCATTTGGCAAATCAATACTAACTTCCATTATATGATTAGTGGTACTCGAAACTTTATCGGACTTGAGTTCAATAAAGAAATCTCTAACAATGATTTTGATATGATAATTCGTCCGCAAATGCGATTAGCTGTTGCCGACAACTTAATGGTTGGAATTGTAGCTGGAATACCTATTAATCGAGAAAATGAACGATTTAGCTCGTTCTTGAGATTAATCTACGAACCAGGTCATAAAAAAAGTGTTCATTAAACTATTTTTCCTGGATTTAAAATCGCATTGGGATCAAATGCTTTTTTTATTGCTCGCTGAATATCCATTGCTTTATCAGAAAATACAATGTGCATGTATTCCTTTTGAATAAGACCTATACCATGTTCACCACTGATGGTTCCTCCTAAATTTTTACAAATGGTAAATATTTCGGCTATCGCTTTTTTAATATACTCTCCCTCCCACTGTTCATCTGTTAAATCACCTTTTATCAAACGAATGTGCAAATTTCCATCGCCCGCATGTCCATAACACACCGTTTTAAAATTATACTTCAGCCCCACTTCTTTTACCCCTTTTACTAATTTTGGTAATTCCGCACGTGGCACCACTGTATCTTGTTCTTTGCTAATAGCATTCATTTTTACTGCTTCATTTATTTTTCTACGAAGCTTCCATAGCTCATTTTTTTGAGCTTCACTATCCGCAAATAATATTTCAGAAACATTGTACGTACTCATCAATTCTGCAATTTGCTCCATCTCCTTCATCATGGTATCCAAATCGTTTCCATCCACCTCAATCAGTAAATGTGCTTGAATACCATCTTCTAATTTCACTACACTGCTCTCCACATATTTGCTTACCCAATCCAATGCATCGCGCTCCATCAACTCCAAAGCACTTGGAATAAATCCAGCTCTAAATACTTCACTCACTGCTGCACACGCTTCATCCAAATCCCGGAAAGGAACCAGCATTAGCAAATCATATTTTGGCAATGGTAATAAACGAACAATTATTTTTGTGACCACTCCCAAGGTTCCTTCGCTACCCACCATCAATTGTGTTAGATTATAACCAGTAGAGTTTTTAAGTGTGTTTGCCCCAGTCATGATTATTTCACCTGTTGGCAATACCACTTCTAAATTTAAAATATAATCTTTTGTGGTACCGTACTTCACACATTTCGGTCCACCACTACCATGCGCTATGTTGCCACCTAAAAAACAACTGCCTTTACTTGCAGGGTCGGGAGGATAAAACAATCCTTCTTCTTTTACTATATTTTGAAATACTTCATTAATAACACCTGGTTCTACTGTTGCTTGCAAATTTCGTTTGTCAATTTCTAACACCTGATTAAAGCGTTCCATGCTTAGTGAAATACCCGCACTTACAGGTAATGCTCCACCCGCCAATCCGGTGCCAGCTCCACGCGGAGTAACCGGAATCAATTGTTCGTTTGCCAGTTTTAATATCAATGAAATTTCTTGAGCTGTTCTTGGCTTAACTACCACTTCGGGTAAAAACACCAATTGCTCCGTTTCATCGTGTCCATAATTTTTCAAATTATCTAAGTCAACAAAAACATTTTGTTCACCAACAATTGCACTTAATTGTTGAAGTATAGCGGGTGTTAGTTTGTTATAGGACATGTGTTTCTAATTATTCTATTACTGCTTAAAAATGGTCATTCAACCACTCATCACTTTTTATAAAAAAATTAAATCTTTATTATTATTTTCGTTCCTCTCAAAATTATATAAATAAAGCAGAAATGAAACGACTTTTTATCATAGGTTTTGCAATACTAATGGTTAATAACCTTAGTGCACAAAAAAAAGACATTACACTTGAAGATATCTATAAAAATGGAACCTTTCGTTCTAAAGGTGTATATGGACTTGTATCAATGAATGATGGTTTTCATTATTCAACACTTGAACGTGATACTATTTTTAAATATGAATACGGCAAAGCATCTAAGCCCGAAATGATTGTTTGTAAAAGCAATTTAGTGGTAAACGGAAAACAGTTGCGAATTGATAGTTATCAATTTAGTGCTGACGAGAGTAAAATGCTTATTGCATCAGAAACAGAACAAGTATATCGTCATTCTACACTTGAAAACTATTATGTGTATGACCGAAAAACAAAAACGATAAGTACAATCAGTACTGCCGAAAAACAGATGTATGCTCGTTTTTCACCCGATGGAACAAAAGTGGGATTTGTAAAAAGTAATAATATATACATCAAAGATTTAGTATCCGGAAAAGAAACACAAGTTACTACCGATGGAAAACAAAATAATATCATTAATGGTGCTACCGATTGGGTACATGAAGAAGAATTTGCATTTTCTGTGGCTTACTTTTGGAGCCCCGATAGTAAAAAAATTGCTTATTACAAATTTGATGAAAGTAAGGTAAAAGAGTTTTCATTTGATGAATTTAATAATCAATTGTATCCAAATCAATATCGTTTTAAATACCCAAAAGCAGGTGAAGATAATTCAATTGTAACGATTCATACATTTGATTTGGCAACAGCTGCCGACAAAAAAATGGACATTGGAAAAGAAACCAACCAATACATTCCGCGCATTAAATGGACAATGGATTCAAACATACTTTCAATTGTACGAATGAATCGTTACCAAAATAAATTGGAGTTGTTATTAAATGATGCAACCACCGGTACTTCAAAAGTAATTTATACCGAAACGAGTGCTACTTACATTGATATTCATGAAGGAACTGGTGATTATGCTTACTTCACTTCCGACAATAAACACTTTATTATTCAAAACGAAACAAGTGGATTTAAACATCTGTACCTCTATTCAGTAGGTGGTAAACTAATCAATCAAATTACAAAAGGAAATTGGGATGTTGCTAAATTGTGTGGAATAAACGAACAATCAAAAACAATTTTCTATATCGCTTCTGAAACAACTGCTACCGAAAAAGATATTTATTCTATAAAATTTGATGGCAGTTCTAAAACAAAAATTTCTTCAACATCAGGTAATCATTCGCCCGACTTTAGCAATGGCATGAAGTTTTTTATTGATGTATTTTCTGATGCAAACACACCTACCACAACTGCAGTTTTTGATGCAAAAGGAAAACAAATACGAGTGCTTGAGAGCAATCAGGATT
>JAEUTT010000069.1 GCA_016787165.1 Bacteroidia bacterium
AGCACTGTATGCCCCTAATAATAATTGCTGACCTGTTTGACCTGCAGCATAAAATGTACGTTGAACCTGAGTTCCACCAAATGAGCGGTTACTTAACATCCCACCATATTCGCGAGCCAAAGGAACACCTTGAGCAACACATTGGTCGATGATGTTTGCACTCACCTCTGCCAAACGATACACGTTTGCTTCGCGTGCACGATAATCGCCACCTTTAATAGTATCATAAAACAAACGATACGTGCTATCACCATCGTTTTGGTAATTTTTAGCGGCATTAATACCACCTTGAGCAGCAATAGAGTGTGCTCTACGAGCTGAATCTTGGAAACAAAATACTTTTACTTTGTAACCCATTTCTGCTAATGATGCGGCAGCCGAAGCTCCTGCTAAACCTGAACCTACAACAATAATTTCTAAACTACGTTTGTTTGCAGGATTTACTAAAGCTACTGTTGAACGGTATTTTGTCCATTTTTGCTCTAAATTTCCTTCAGGGATTTTGGAATCTAATTTTGACATATTCTTTTTTTATTTTACCGCAGAGTTCTCGGAGTTGTCGCTGAGAAACGCAGAGTTAAAATTTATTTGTTCTTTTATTTTTAAATTAAACTACTCTTTTTTTTACCGCAGAGTTCTCGGAGTTGTCGCTGAGAAACGCAGAGTTAAAATTTATCTACCACTCTTCTTAATCCGTCAACTAGTTTAACAACATTGAAATTTATTAATAATCCAACTTTACATTCTGACAACTTCAAATATGTTAAAATTTGTGCTAAGTGAACATCGTTCAAACTCTCAACAGATTTTATTTCAATCACAACTTTACCTTCTACCACAAAATCTGCTCTATAACCACAATCCAATTTTACTTCTTCATAAATTAATGGTAAAGCCTTTTGCTTTTCAACCATCAATCCTGACTTTTTTAATTCATAATTTAAACACTCTTCATAAGCCGACTCTAACAATCCTGGCCCAACGACCTATGAACCTTAATGCAACAACCTATAACCGCCTCTGTAATCTCATTTTCTTTCATCTCTCTGCAGAGAAACTTTGCGTTCTCTGCGGTTTATTTCACCCAACCTAAAAACATTGTGATTGGCATAGAAGCAAATAGCAATGTAATGATGATGGAAAACCAAAAACCAAATGATTGAATCATTGGTGTATATTTTTTATGATTTAATCCCAATGATTGAAATGCTGATTGAAAACCATGCAATAAGTGGTAACCAAGACTTAAAACACCTACCATGTATATGGCAACAAAATACCATTTTGAAAATACTTCTTTTAATCCTTCAAATGTATTGTGCTCATGCCCTGCAAATACTGCTTGTTTTGTTGGCACCCAAAAATTAGCTAAATGCACAACCAAAAACAATAATAATAAAGAGCCTAAAATTCCCATTGAACGTGAATACCATTTACTGCTTACATTTCCGGCAGGAACAGCATATTTTACCGGACGAGCTTTATTGTTTTGAATGGTTAGTACCAATGCTTGAAAAACGTGGGCTAACAAACCACCAAACAATCCTATTTCTAAAACTCGAATAACAGGATTATGTGCCATAAAATCAGCAGCAGCATTAAACGTTACACCGCCATCATTAAAAAAGATGCAGGCATTGATTGAAACGTGAATAACAAGGAAGGACACTAAAAATAATCCCGTTAAACCCATTAATAATTTTTTCCCTATGGATGATTGAAGGAATTTTCCGGATGTAGTACTCATAAGTTTATCTGTATATTTTAATCGGATTTTACAAATTGTGCGACAAATGTATAATTCAAAATGATTTTTATCAAGTAAATAAAGGGTTCATTTATTCACTAAAAACAAAATATGCTTAAAAAGGTTTATTTTATTGATCGAATCACTTAATTTATAATCATTTTAAATAAGAAAAAGCTTTCTTATTTAAGCCTTTTTTATTCGGATATTATTTGCAAACTTTGGGCTTTAAATTATAAAATCAAGGAAATGAAATATTCTGCTATCGACTCAAAATTATTTATAGAAAACCGTAAACGTTTTGCTGCCAGCTTAAAACCAAACTCCATTGCTCTATTTGTAAGCAATGATATATTACCAACCAATGCCGATGGTGCAATGGGATTTGTTCAAAACTCGGATTTATTTTATTTAAGTGGAGTAGATCAAGAAGAAACCATATTGTTAATTTATCCAGATGCCAAAAACGGAGCACACAAAGAAGTATTATTTGTTCGCGAAACCAACGAAACGATTGCCATTTGGGAAGGAGCCAAATTAACCAAAGAACAAGCAACAGCTACATCGGGAATTAACACTGTAATGTGGAGCCATGGATTTGAAGGCTTTTTAAAAAGTGTCATTTTTCAGGCAGAACACATCTATTTAAATAGTAACGAGCACACTCGGAGATACATTGATACCGAAACTGCCGAAATGCGTTTTAACAAATCAATCATCACAAAATATCCTCTTCACAAAGTTGAACGCTCTGCTCCAATCATGCATAAGTTACGTGCAATTAAATCCAAGTATGAAATTGATTTAATTCAGCAAGCATGTAATATAACCGAAAAAGGGTTTCGCAGATTACTTGGTTTCATTAAGCCGGGTGTAATGGAATATGAAATTGAAGCTGAATTGGTGCATGAATTTGTACGCAATCGTTCGCGCGGATTTGCTTACGGACCTATCATTGCATCGGGAGCAAATGCTTGTGTTTTGCATTATGTAGATAACAATAAAGAATGTAAAGCTGGTGATGTTATATTGCTAGATGTAGCTGCTGAATATGCAAATTATGCAAGTGATTTAACTCGTTGTGTGCCCGTTAGCGGAAAATTTACAGCTCGTCAAAAAGAAGTGTACAATGCCGTTTTACGCGTTATGCGTGCTGCAACAAACATGTTGGTGGTTGGCAATACCATCCCGGAATACCACAAAGCTGTTGGTCATTTAATGGAAAAAGAATTGGTTGATTTAGGATTAATTACCATGGATGATATTAAAAATCAAAATCCGGATTGGCCTGCTTACAAAAAATATTTTATGCATGGCACTTCGCACTTTTTAGGATTAGATGTGCATGATGTTGGTGACTTTAACCGACCACTAGAAGCAGGAATGGTGTTTACCTGTGAACCAGGAATTTATATACCTGAAGAAAATATAGGTATCCGTATTGAAAATGATATTTTGGTTACAGCAAACGGACCAGACGATTTGATGAAAAACATTCCTATTGAAGCAGATGAAATAGAAGCTTTAATGGCGAAGTAGAATTCATCAAACAATAGTAAAATTATCCGCATCATTTAATACCGGAAATTGTTTTCTGAATTCTGCGAGTTCTTTATACGACAAAGTAATTGTTTCGACACCTACTTCATGTGCCGAAATATTACTTTTAATTTCTCCTTTAAAATCTATGATTGCTGAATCGCCCGAATGACTAATATCATTCCCATCCAAGCCTACTCTATTTACTCCTACTACATAACACTGATTTTCAATCGCACGCGCCAATAACAATGTTTTCCATGGATGATTTCTTCTTTCGGGCCAATTAGCAACATACATCAACACATCGTATTCTGCCTCAGCTTTTGTTCCTTTTCTATTTCTACTCCAAATAGGAAAACGCAAATCATAACATATTAGTGGACAAATTTTCCATCCATTTATTTCCTCAACCATTTTTTTAGCTCCTGCAGTATAATGT
>JAEUTT010000091.1 GCA_016787165.1 Bacteroidia bacterium
TAAAAGAAAGCATTTATAATGACAACGAGAATAGCATCATTGCTGAAATAGAAACAAAATACAAATCCGACAAAAAAGATTCAGAAATACAATTATTAAACAAAGCTAAAGAATTACAAGAAGCTGAAATAAAAAGAAAATCAATTATTATTTGGAGCGCACTTGTTGGGGTTATACTTCTAATGCTATTGCTTTTTTACATCTATAGAAGCTACAAGCTAAAACAAAAAGCAAATGAAGTAATAACACTTCAGAAAAAAGAAGTAGAGCAACAAAAAGAAATTATTGAAGAAAAACAAAAAGAAATTTTAGATAGCATTAATTATGCTAAAAGAATTCAATATGCATTATTAGCTAGCGACAATTTTTTAGAATCACATCTAAATGAGTTTTTTGTTTTATTTAAACCAAAGGATATTGTTAGTGGCGATTTTTATTGGTCCGCATTTCAAAACAATAATTTTTATTTAGCAGCCTGCGATAGCACCGGACATGGTGTACCTGGCGCTTTTATGAGTTTATTAAATACTGGATTTTTAAGTGAGGCTGTAAAAGAAAAAAACATTACAGCTCCCAATGAAATTTTTAACTATGTTAGAAAACGACTCATTGAAAGTATATCAAATGAAAATCAACAAGATGGAATGGATGCTACATTAATAAAATTAAACAATTTCTCTCTTGAATATTCCTCGGCAAACAACACACCTGTTTTAATTAGAAACAATAAGTTAATTGAATTAAAGTACGACAAAATGCCAATTGGTAAATCGCCAAAAGAGGAGCAGTCATTTGATAACTATCAATTAAGCTTACAAAAAGGGGATTGTATTTACCTGTTTACGGATGGCTATGCCGATCAATTTGGTGGAGCAAATGGGAAAAAATTTAAATACAAACAATTGAATCAATTACTATTAGAAAACCATCAAAAACCTATGAGTGAACAAAAAATACTTTTTGATAAAACCATAGAAAATTGGAAAGGAAATTTAGAACAAGTAGATGATATTCTTTTACTTGGTATAAGAATCTAATTATTTGGATATTTTTATTAAATTTGTGACACTAAACAAAACCCCATGAAAAAAATTTTTACGTTATTATCTGTTATCTTAACATTATCAATCACCGCTCAAACACAAATACAAAACGGTGGATTTGAACAATGGGATAACCCAACTGCATCAAATGCAGAACCAGTTGGATTTAATTCAAATAAAACAGGCTCATCTACAGCACAAATTGGACCTCAAACGTGTTTCAGAGATGGAACGGTTGTACATAGCGGAACATATTCTGTTCGTGTAGAAAGCGTTACTGTACCTATCATTGGAACTGTTGTAAACGGAAATGTAACAACTGGTGTAGTTAATGCACCTACAACTAACAAAGCTGATGGATACATTGCAACTGTTAACTACAGTTCAGCAAGTGATATCAGACGTATGCCATTTACTGGTCGCCCGGATAGTATTGTTGGATGGTACCGCTATACACAAGGTGGTGCAGCAGAAAGAGGAAAAGTAGTTGCATTTTTACATGTAGGCAATTACTACGATCCTGAAGCAGCAACATCACATCATCCAGATTCATCAGCAAACAAAATTGCAACTGCCTTGTTTTTAACTCCAGTAAGCAATGTTGGTACTTGGACACGCTTTAGCATTCCATTTACTTATTTTGATGGACGTACTCCTGCTTACATCATGATTAACGCCACATCGTCTAACGACCAATTAACAAATGTTGCTGGAAGTAAATTGTGGCTAGATGATCTTGAAGTTGTATATGCTCCAACAACAGGAGTAAATGAAAGTACAAGTCAAAAACAAAATGCAAAAGTGTATTGTTACGACAAAACTGTTTATATCGACTTTTTAATTCGTAATGAAGAACAAACCAATATTACCATTTATGATGTTACAGGTAAAATGGTTAGTGCACAAAAAATAAGCAACAGCAAATTGAATACAATTAATGTTTCGAACTTAACTTCAGGAATGTACTTGTACCAAATAAGCGGAAACAATTTCCAAAAATCAGGTAAATTTTTTGTTGAATAAATTTTTCTACTCTTTTTAAAACCCTGACAGAAAAGTCAGGGTTTTTTATATTTAATATGCAAACGAAACAACTTCTACGCCTACTCTTTATTCTATTTTTATTTTTAAATAAAAATTCTTTTTCACAAGAACAAGGAATCCTTAAAGGAAAAGTATCTGATGCGGTAAGCAAAGACTATCTACCAGGAGCAAGCATTCAATTGTTAAAAAATTTACAAAAAGGAACCACAACAGATATTGATGGAAACTTTTCAATTGAATTAGATACTGGCCATCATCAATTAATTTGTGCATACATTGGTTTTATAACCGACACCTTTAAAATTTATATTAACAACGGAACAATTACCGAAAAAAAAATTACATTAAAACCTGTTTCAAGAACACTTGAAACGGTTGTTGTTTCATCAGGAAAGTTTGATCAAAAATTAGAAGAACTTACCATTTCTATGGAAGTGATAAAGCCCGAACTCATCAACAATAAAAACACAACGAGTATTGAAACTGCTTTAGAGCAAGTGCCAGGACTTACCATTATTGACAATGACCCTCAAATACGTGGAGGAAGCGGATTTACATTTGGTGTAGGAAGTAGAGTCGCAATTGTTGTAGACGGAATCCCTTTGTTGAGTGGCGATGCAGGCCGACCTGAATGGAGCTATATACCTGTTGAAAATATTGAACAAATAGAAATTATTAAAGGAGCCTCTTCTGTATTATACGGTTCATCTGCATTAAGCGGAGTAATTAATATTCGCTCGGCATATCCAAGAAGTACTCCTAAAACAATGATTAATTATTCGGCAGGTGCTTACAGCACACCACCTTCTCCAGCAGAAAATTGGTATGGACAATCAACACCCGGATTTAGTAATTTAAATTTATTGCATTCACGCATTATTAAAAATAATTTAGATTTTGTAATTGGAGCCAACTTTAATGTTGATCAAGGATACATTGGCCCACCTCCACCTGCTCCATATATGCCAAAAGATTTACAAGAAGCACTTTTAATTACCGATTCTATTCCTACATTTTCGAATAGCGATATGCTTAAAGCAAGAGCTCGCTTGAATTTTAATATTCGCTATCGTTCAAAAAAAACACCCGGTTTAAACTTTGGAATTAACGGGAATGGAATGTACAATAAAACCAATATGGTGTTTGCCTGGTTTGATGATTCATTAGGCTTATACAAAGGTTATCCAGGAGCCGTGTTTTTAGAAAATCAAAAGATATTTAACCTTGATCCTTTTATAAAATATAACAATGGAAGCGGAGTTAGTCATAGCATTTCTACCCGAATTTTTCATACCGATAATTTTATTACCAATAACCAATCAAACACAGGTACACTTTATTATGGTGAATATCAATTGCAACGAATTTTTAAAAATTTAGATTTTACGTTTACAGGAGGAGTTGTTGGAAGTGTTGCCAGCTCTTACTCCCAACTTTATGCATCTAGCGGCTCGCCAAATAATAAAATATCAAATGCTTCGGGTTATTTACAAATCGACAAAAAATTTTGGCACATTCTTAATATATCAGGTGGCTTCCGATACGAGTATTTTAAAATGAATAATCAGCAAAGTGTCGTGGCTCCTATTTTTAGAGCAGGAGCTAGCTTACAAGTTTTAAAGGCAACATTTGTTAGAGCATCGTACGGACAAGGATTTAGATACCCAACCATTACTGAACGCTACATATCTACCAAAGCAGGCTTATTTGGTGTGTTTCCTAACCCCGATTTAAAACCAGAAACAAGTAAAAGTTTTGAAATTGGCTTAAAACAAGCTTATAAAATAAGTAAAGTAATGGGATATTTTGATATTGCAGGATTTTATCAAAAATATGAAAATACAATTGAATATTTATTTGGAGTTTGGGATCCTGCTGTATCATTAGTAGGTTTTAAATTTCAAAACACTGGCGACTCCAGAGTACGTGGAGTAGATATGTCGTTGGTTGCATCTACCGCAGAAACAAGTAAAAAATTTGGAGTTACTGCCTTGCTGGGTTATACTTATGTAGAGCCTGTTTCATTAACACCTGATAGCATCTATGCTACAACCAAATCGATACAACCGGGGCAACCAGGACAACAACTTAGCTACAAAAACAGTAGCATGGATACAACCGATAATATTTTAAAATACCGATTTAAGCACATGGTCAAAGCTGATGTAGAATTAAGGATATTTAAATTTGGTGTTGGTGTTAGCTATCGTTATTACAGCAAAATGCAAAACATTGATAAAGCATTTACCGAAATTGAAGAGTTAACACAATTAGCATCACCTTATTTAGCAGAAATTAAAGCGGTAGATTATTGGAAAAATCACAATGGATTTCATGTGCTTGATGCTCGCATAAGCTGCAAAATGACTGAAAAACAAAAAATAGCAATCATTTGCAATAATCTTTTAAATAGAGACTACGCTCTCCGACCACTAAAAATAGAATCTCCAAGAACAATTGCTATTCAATACGTATTAACTTTATAGCATTTGTCATTGATATTTTATTAATTGTCTAAAAAGTGAATTTATCGAGGCTTTTTATTATAATATTTAGTAAAATTGTACTCGATTTAAAAATCAACAAGAATTTGTCGGCACCAGATATAAATACCACTGAAAAAGTAATTGCTAATCCGAGTAAAATTCGTGACTATGCAATGTTTATGAAATTTCGTTTAGCTTCATTGGTAGTTCTTTCAGCTGCAATTGGCTATGTAGCCTGCTCTAACACTGTTGATTGGGCAAAAATGGGATGGTTAATTTTAGGTGGTTTTTTAGTTACTGGATCATCCAATGGTTTTAACCAAATTATTGAGCGTAACTTAGATAAGTTGATGGATAGAACCCAAAACAGACCACTTCCTCAAGGTCGGATGGGTGTTACCGAAGCTTTTATCATTGCATCTCTTTCGGGCATTATTGGTGTAGTTTTATTATGGATTTTCATGAATCCATTAAGCGGCATTTTGGGTTTATTAGCTTTGATATTGTATACAGCTGTATACACTCCCATGAAACGAATAACCCCATTTGCTGTATTTGTAGGAGCATTCCCTGGAGCTATTCCTCCTTTATTAGGATGTGTGGCATCCACAAGCGGTTTTGGTGAAATTCCTTTTTTAGGGTGGATTTTGTTTGCCGGACAATTTATGTGGCAATTCCCTCATTTTTGGTCGATAGCATGGGTGTTAGACGATGATTATAAAAAAGCAGGTTTTAAAATGCTACCATCCGGAAGAGATAAAAGCAGTGCCTTTCAAATTTTAGTTTACACTATTTTTTTATACCCCATCAGTTTATTTCCAGTGATGTTTCATTACTCTGGAGCAGCCTCTGCATTTATTATTTCGGGATGTAGCCTTTATTTTTTATACCAAGCCTATCAATTATATAAAGATTTAACTATAGAAGCAGCCCGAAAATTAATGTTTGGCTCGTTTTTATACTTGCCATTGGTACAATTGGCTGTAATGATTGGTAAATAAATATTAAAAACACGAACATGGAAACTATTAGTTCAGAAGAAAAGCGTATTACCAAAGAAAAAGTAGCTATCCCGATGTTATATGTAGGAATGATAGGCATGTTTATGATTTTTGCCTCTTTAACCAGCGCCTACATTGTTCGTCAAAAAAAGGGCGATTGGATGCAGTTCGATTTACCTCAAATGTTCTACATAAGTACAGCTATCATTATAATTAGCAGCTTGTCAATGAATTGGGTGTTGTCGGCAGCTAAAAAAAACGACTTTAAATCAATGAAATTAGGAGCATTAATCACTTTACTATTGGGCTTGGCTTTTGTTGTTACTCAATTTCAAGGCTGGTCTGCTTTAGTTGACCAAAAAGTATTTTTTGCCGGAAAGTACAGCAATGCTTCCGGTTCGTTCCTGTATGTGCTTACAGGCTTGCACTTATTACATTTGGTGGGTGGAATTTTTGCACTTTTAGTAGTTTGGATTAAATCTACACAAGAAAAATACAACTCCGAAAACTATTTAGGCATAAGACTTTGCGCAATTTTTTGGCATTTTTTAGACCTTTTGTGGATTTTTTTATTCGTATTTTTATTATATCAGCGTTGAAATTTCAAGTAAAATTTGCATATTAGCACCCGAATTTTTAGTTAAAAAATTTTAAAATTTAAAATTATGGCAAGTCACGCAGCAGCAGAAACAGAATCTGGCTCAGTATGGGATGGTGGTAAATCACCATTTGGCGTTAGTTACGGAAAAATGATGATGTGGTTTTTCCTTGTATCCGATGCATTAACATTTTCAGGATTATTAGTAGCATATGGTTTTATGCGTCACAAACACCCAGAAGTATGGCCTAATCCAGGTGATGTATTTACACATTTCCCTTTTTATGAAGGACATATCCCTTTGGCATACGTAGGTTTAATGACCTTGATTTTGATTATGTCATCTGTAACAATGGTATTAGCTGTTGAAGCAGGTCACAGAAACGATAAAAGAAAAGTTATTTTTTGGATGTTCTTAACCATCATTGGTGGAGCAATGTTTGTTGGTTCTCAAGCTTGGGAGTGGTATCACTTCATTGTGGGAACAGAACATGGAGCTATCCGTAGTGTATTTGAAAATGGAGAATGGGTTGAAAAAACAGTTTATGGAGCCAATATGACCGTAAATGAATATGGTTTACCTGTGTTCGCAAACTTCTTTTTCTTTATTACAGGATTCCATGGATTTCACGTATTTAGCGGGGTTATCATTAACATCATTATATTTATTAATGTAATTAAAGGCACCTACGAAAAACGCGGACACTATGAAATGATAGAAAAAACAGGTTTATACTGGCACTTTGTGGATTTAGTTTGGGTGTTTGTATTTACATTCTTCTACCTATTGTAACAGCAAAAAATTAACAACAACAATCATATTTAATACTATACATTATGGAATTTCACGATAACTACCCACAATATGAGTTAATGGCTCATCATAGTGAAGAAGAAGGAAAGAAAAAAAGAAGAAAACTATGGAACGTTTTCTGGATTATGCTTGGTGTTACAATCGTTGAGTTAATCATCGGTTTTAAAGCTGCTGAATGGCATTTGTTAAACGAAGACAGAACATCTTCCGTTACATTGAAAATTATTTTTATTGGATTAACCATTGTTAAAGCATTTTACATTGTGATGAGCTTTATGCACTTAGGTGATGAAAAAAAATGGTTGAAATACTGTGTATTAGTTCCTTACATTGTTTTTATTCTTTATTTTGTTTACATCATTGTTGGAGAGTCAACATACTCAATGGTTCACAAAGAAAAAATGGATCCATTGATTGTAAAACAAAAAATTGAATTAAATGAAGCAGCAAAATCAGGTCATGGACACGATGCTGCCCCTTCACATGAAGAGCACAAAACAGAAGAAGGTCATACCGAAGAACACGCTCACTAATAAAAAAAATTAAATAGATAAAATGGCTCGCACTCAACTGCGAGCCATTTTTGTTTGTACTTTTGACCCATAAATTTTTATCATGAGCTGGAAAAAAAAGATTGTTATACTTCTGTTATTACTCACTTTCCCTTCGGTATTTTATGTAATCCTTACCACCGGAAAACACAACTTTGTTCATCTCCCTTATTTCGGAATTAAAGAATTGGCAGAAAATGGGAAAGACACTATTTATCATAGCATTAAACCATTTAGTTTTATCAATCAAGATGGAAATACAATTACAGATAAAAATTACGAAGGAAAGATTTATGTAGTAGATTATTTTTTTACAAGCTGCAAAACCATTTGTCCTAAAATGACAACTGAATTACAACGTGTGCAAGATAAATTTGCTTACACAAATGGATTGGTTCAAATTTTATCACATACAGTTGATCCAGAGAATGATTCGGTACCTGTATTAAAAGCTTATTCCGAAATGGTACATGCAAACAATTCAGTATGGAATTTTGTTACTGGTGATAAAAAAGAATTGTATGATTTAGCACGTGAATCGTATTTGCTAAATGCAATGGAGGGCGATGGCGGACCCAATGATTTTATTCATAGCGAGTTATTTATTCTAGTTGATAAAGAAAAACACATCCGAGGAATATACGATGGAACCAATATTAAAGCTGTTAATGAACTGCTAGATGACATTAAAGTGCTAATAGCAGAATATGTAATTAAAGAAAATAAAGAAAAAAATAAACGCATTAAATAATATGAAATAAGCATGTTTGAAAACACAATTGCTTAGCACTCAACGAAACCATTATAAATTAAACACGATTGAGTTAAACAAAAATGACTGAATTTTCAAACTGGCGTATTACACATAACAATTAAAAAACAAATTATAGACACATGAATAACGATAAATTAGTTTTTAGAATCATCATGGCATTATCGGTAGTGGTATTTGTTGCTGTAATTATTTTAAATAAAAAGATATTGCCGGTTCCTGAAGTAATACCCAACTTTGTGTACAAGTTACCAAAGCTAAATGCTTTTATTAATGGTACTTGCAGCCTATTGTTATTATTATCATTATACATGATTAAGCAAAAAAACATTGAAGTACATAAAAAATTAAACATCATTACTTTTTGCTTGTCTGCTGTATTTTTACTGTCGTACATTACCTATCATTGGATGGCTCAAGAAACATCCTACCCGCTCGATAATCCTTTGCGTCCACTTTATTTGACAATACTTATCAGTCATATTATTTTAGCAGCAGTAGTATTACCACTGATATTATTATCCTTTCACAAAGGATTACAGAATCAAGTTGAAAAACATAAAAAACTAGTACGCTGGAGCTTTCCAATATGGCTATATGTAACCGTTACAGGAGTAATTGTGTATTTAATGATTTCGCCATACTACACTCATTAGTAGTGATTATAATCATGTTTTAAATTAAAAACTTAAGTATCTTTGTACAGATGAAAATCACCAGAAATCATATTTTATTTTTACTAATTGCTTTTGCATTTATGAGCAACACAGAACTTATTGCCCAATGCGCAATGTGTAAAGCAACAGCAAAAAGTGATTTAGATGGAGGTGGCTCAATTGCAAATGGATTAAATACGGGAATTCTTTATTTAATGACAATCCCCTACATTATCCTAATGACAGGTGCTTACTTTTTTTTCAAAAAGCCAATAGATGCAAAAATAAAAGCATGGAAAGAGAAGCATTTTCCTGCAAAGCAAGCCACAAAATAATTTTGCTACACTTATTTCAAGCGCACTAGTTTTCCTTTACGCTTTACTATATTTTTATAATCCCACTGAATTTCTATTGATTTTTTAATCCAGCGTTTTAAATCTTTTATTTTTATTTCAGAAACATCCTTATAAAAGGCAGAAGCATCTTTGAATTTTTTGCCTCTAATACTTAGCTCATCCTCTTCAAAATCGGCTCCACTCCAAAACATTAGTCGTATTCCTTGTTTTTGTTTGCTATAGCCAACAATAGGATTTTCATCTAAAAACCA
>JAEUTT010000156.1 GCA_016787165.1 Bacteroidia bacterium
TTGTAAATAATTTAAAAGCTAATCGTAATCTATTACAACAAGCAAATGAAACATCAGACGGGCAACATCCATTTGCTGTAATATTAAGTTGTATTGATAGTAGAACATCTGCTGAATTAATTTTCGACCAAGGACTTGGTGACGTATTTAGTGTACGCATTGCCGGAAACATCATAAACGAAGATATATTAGGAAGTATGGAATTTGCATGTAAAGTAGCAGGCTCAAAAATAATTGTTGTATTAGGACATACAAAATGTGGAGCTGTCAAAGGTGCATGCGACCATGTTGAAATGGGTAACTTAACTGCTTTACTTACTAAAATACGACCTGCTGTTGAAGATGAAACAGAAACAAAAGATAATCGCACTTCTAAAAATTCAGCTTTTGTAGAAAATGTTGCAGCTATCAATGTACGCAGAACTGTTAAAGCAATAATGGAACGAAGTACGATCTTAAACGAAATGATAAAAAGTGGAAAAATTGGAATTATAGGTGGTGTTCACGACATCACAACGGGACAAGTAAACTATTTTTCTGAAACAAAAATCCTTACTTCAAACTAAATTAACGACTGCTAACACTATCAATTTATGAAATCTTACAACAAGTTATTTGAAAACAACAAAAATTGGGTTGCAGAGAAAAAGAAAGAAAATCCTAATTTTTTCAATGAATTATCAAAAGGACAAACACCTGAATATCTTTGGATAGGTTGTTCCGACAGTAGAGTACCAGCAAATGAAATTACAGGAACACAGCCAGGCGAAATGTTTGTACACCGTAATATTGCAAATATGGTTGTACATAGTGATATGAATTTATTGAGCGTATTATCTTATGCTGTAGAAGTATTAAAAGTTCGTCATATTATTGTTTGTGGACATTATGGATGTGGTGGAGTTTTAGCAGCCATGGGAAATAAGCAATATGGATTAATTGATAATTGGTTGCGACACATTAAAGATGTTTACAAAATGCATCATACTGAGCTTGATTCGATTAAAGATGAAACAGAAAAAGGAAGACGATTTGTTGAGCTAAATGTAATTGAACAAGTTTACGACTTATGTAAAACAAGTATTATTCAAAATGCCTGGAAAAACAATCAAGAAATATTTGTTCATGGATGGGTATACGATTTAAATGACGGACTCATTAAAGATTTAGATGTTACCTTTGCTAGCAACGAAGAGCTACCTAAAGTTTATCAGTTTACAATGTAAATATAAAAGCCAACTCTTGAATAAACACTTGAGTTGGCTTTATAATTTTCCTTCCCAAACAAATGAATTTGAAAATTCAGACTGAAGTGCTGTTTGATTTTTAAAAATACCATAAACAGTAGAACCACTTCCACTCATAGAAGCATATACTGCACCCAAACTATAAAGTTTGTTTTTTATTTTTTCTAATTCAGGGTATTGAATAAAAATAGATTTTTCAAAATCATTTTTAACTATCCCTTCCCATTTTTCAATGGGCAAATTCAAAATGTCATTTTCTAAGGAACGAATTGATTTTACTGGCACAACACCACTATATGCTTTTGCTGTATTGATATGAATAGAAGGATAAACAAGTGCAATAAAATAAGTACTCAAATCCAAGGCAATACTTTCAAACTCATCTCCTTTTCCTTGAACATAAGCAGGTTTGTTACTCACAAAAAAAGAGCAATCACTACCTAACTGTCGAGCATAATGATGCATCTCTCCCCAAGCCAATCCTAAATCAAATTTTTCATTTAATAGTTTAATAAAAAAAGCAGCATCAGATGAACCACCACCCAATCCGGCTCCTATTGGAATATGCTTGTGTAAATGAACTTTGATTTTTGGTAATGGGTAATCCTTTGCAATTAAATGATAAGCCTTTACACATAAATTATCTTTTGCATCCCCGGGAATTTCTAT
>JAEUTT010000175.1 GCA_016787165.1 Bacteroidia bacterium
GACCAGTATTTTCGGTGCCAATGGTAAATATATACCATGCACAGTTATCGAAGCTGGTCCTTGCGTTGTTACGCAAGTAAAAACCTTGGAGAAAGACGGATATGCTTCAGTTCAGTTGTCGTTTGATGAGAAGAAAGAAAAACACACTTCTTCTGCAATGAAAGGTCACTTTTCTAAAGCCGCTACCACTCCTAAACGTAAAATTGTTGAATTCAAACATTTTGAAGAAACAAAAAATATTGGCGAAGCTGTTACTGTAGAATTATTTGCAGAAGGCGATTTTGTTGATGTTGCAGGTACTTCAAAAGGTAAAGGTTTTCAAGGTGTTGTAAAACGTCACAACTTTAGTGGTGTTGGTCACGCAAACAAATCTCACGGTCAGCACGATAGAGAGAGAGCTCCAGGTTCATTAGGAGCATCTTCATGGCCTTCTCGCGTATTCAAAGGAATGCGTATGGCAGGTCGTATGGGTGGAAACCGCGTTAAAATTCAAAACTTAGAAGTAGTTAAAGTAATTGCTGATAAAAATCTTTTAATCGTTAAAGGTTCTATCGCAGGAGCAAAAGGTTCATACGTTATAATTGAAAAATAAAATGGAAGTATCAGTAGTAAATATAAGCGGTAAAGCTACTTCAAAGAAAGTAAGCTTAAACGATGCAATCTTTGGCATTGAGCCCAATGACCACGCCATTTATTTGGATGTTAAACAACATTTAGCAAATAAACGCCAAGGTACTCATAAATCAAAAGAAAGAAATGAAGTATCTGGGTCAACTAAAAAACTAAAGAAACAAAAAGGTACTGGTGGAGCACGTGCTGGTAGCATTAAATCAGGTACTATTGTAGGTGGTGGACGTATTTTTGGTCCTCGTCCTAGAGATTACTCTTTTAAATTAAATAAAAAATTAAAAAGATTAGCTCGTATTTCAGCTTTAACATACAAAGCAAAAGATAATAATATCACAATTTTGGAAGATTTCTCTTTTGATGCTCCAAAAACCAAGAAATACGCTGATTTAATCAATAATTTAAAGCTTTCAGACAAAAAAACATTGTTAGTGTTGGGAGATTCAAATAAAAATGTATATTTGTCGTCCCGAAATTTAAGCAATACAAAGGTTGTAACTGCTTCTGATTTAAATACTTACGACATTTTAAATGCACAAAATTTGTTGTTAGTAGAGAGTTCGGTAAAAGAAATTGAAAATTTATTAGGCAATTAATAAGATGAGCATAATAGTAAAACCGGTTATAACCGAAAAAATGACAGCCCAAGGCGAAAAACACAATCGCTATGGATTTGTAGTTGCTAAAACAGCTAACAAAGTAGAAATTAAATCTGCTGTTGAAAAACTTTATGGAGTTACTGTAGATTCAGTAAACACACAAAATTATGTAGGTAAAGTTAAATCCCGTAACACAACCAAAGGTTTGGCTATCGGGCGTGTAAACAAACATAAAAAAGCAATTGTAACCTTAAAAGCAGGTGAATCAATTGATTTTTACGCAAGCATCTAAAATAAAATAAAGAGAAGAAGAAATGGCTTTAAAGAAATTAAGACCCTTAACACCCGGACAGCGCTTCAAATTAGTAAGTGATAACGCTGACATTACAGCTTCTAAACCTGAAAAGAGTTTATTAGTGCCTGTAAAAAAATCCGGTGGACGCGATAATACCGGGAAAATGACTATGCGTTACATCGGTGGAGGTCACAAGCAACAATACCGTATTATCGATTTTAAACGCGATAAAGCTGGTATTCCTGCTACAGTAAAAACTATTGAGTACGATCCAAACCGTACAGCTCGTATTGCTCTTGTAGTATACGCTGATGGTGAAAAACGTTACATTATTGCTCCAAACGGATTACAAGTTGGACAAAAAATAGTTTCAGGTCCAGGATCTGCACCTGAAGTAGGAAATGCTTTACTACTTTCTGAAATTCCTTTAGGAACAACAATTCATAATATTGAGTTACGTCCTGGTCAAGGTGCAATTATGGCTCGTAGTGCTGGTTCATACGCACAATTAAGTGCTCGTGATGGTAAATATGCAGTTATTAAAATGCCTTCTGGTGAAACTCGTATGATTTTAATTACTTGTATGGCTACTATTGGTTCTGTATCAAATGCTGATCATAACTTAGAAATAAGTGGTAAAGCAGGTCGTACTCGTTGGCAAGGTCGCAGACCAAGAACTCGTCCGGTAGCAATGAACCCAGTTGATCATCCAATGGGTGGAGGTGAAGGAAGAGCATCAGGTGGTCACCCTCGTTCACGTAAAGGTTTACCAGCTAAAGGGTACAAAACTCGTTACCCTAAAAAAGCTTCGAATAAATACATTATCGAAAAACGTAAAAAATAAGAATATTAACTTGGTTTAATGGCCCAATTTAATTGGGTTCACAACTAAAAAACAAAAGAAATGGCACGTTCATTAAAAAAAGGTCCTTTTATCGACTGGAAACTTGAAAAAAAATTATTAGACCTTCAAGCTTCAGGTAAAAAAACAGTTATCAAAACTTGGTCACGTAGATCAATGATTTCTCCTGATTTCGTAGGTTTAACAGTAGCAGTTCACAACGGAAATAAATTCATTCCTGTTTATGTTACAGAAAATATGGTAGGTCATAAGTTCGGAGAATTTGCTCCAACAAGAACTTTCAGAGGACATGCTGGAAATAAAGATAAAGGTTCTAAATAATTAAGATTATAAAATAACAAAGAAATGGGTGTTAGAAAACAACAAGCAGCGGACGCACGTAAAGAGGCAAATAAAACTAAATACTTTGCAGTATTAAGAAATTGCCCTACATCTCCCCGTAAAATGAGATTGCTAGCTGACCTTATAAGAGGTAAAGAAGTATTTATGGCATTGAATATTTTAAAATTCAATCCAAAAGAAGCGTCAGGAAGATTAGAAAAATTGTTGGCATCAGCAATTGCAAACTACGAAGCTAAAACAGGTGAGCGTCCGGATGGAAGCAACTTAGTAGTAAAAGAAGTGTTTGTGGATAGCGCAATGCAAATGAAACGTTTGAGAACTGCTCCACAAGGGCGCGCAAACCGTATCAGAAAACGTTCAAACCACGTAACAATAGTAGTAGATAAAAAACAAGAAGCAACAACAACTAAATAATAATTTTTAAATGGGACAAAAAGCAAATCCGATAGGCTTACGTTTAGGCATCATTAAAGGATGGGATTCTAACTGGTATGGCGGAAAAAATTTCTCCGACAAATTAGTGGAAGATAATAAAATCAGAACATATTTGAAAGCTCGTTTGGCAAAAGCTAGCATTTCAAAAATTGTAATTGAACGTACTGTAAAAATAATTACTGTTACTATCAATACATCTCGTCCGGGAATTATTATTGGTAAAGGTGGACAAGAAGTAGACAAAATCAAAGAAGAGTTAAAGAAAATCACTAAAAAAGATATTCAAATCAATATTTTCGAAATTAAACGTCCTGAATTAGATGCACGTTTAGTGGCTGATAGTATTGCTCGTCAAATCGAAGGTCGTGTTTCTTTCCGTAGAGCAGTTAAAATGGCGGTAGCTTCAACCATGAGAATGGGTGCAGAAGGTATCAAAGTTAAATGCTCTGGTCGTTTAGCTGGTGCTGAAATGGCTCGCGTTGAAGGATATAAAGAAGGACGTACTCCATTGCATACATTACGCGCTGATATTGATTACGCTTTAGGTGAAGCACATACTACTTACGGTCGTATTGGCGTAAAAGTATGGATTTGTAAAGGTGAAGTTTACGGAAAACGTGATTTATCTCCAAATATTGGTAGTAATGCAGCTGCAGGTAAAGATAAAAAAGGAGCAGCACCTCAAGGTGGAGCACCAAAATTTGCTAAAGGCGGACCAAGAAAAGGTGGAAATGATAGAAGAAACACAAAATAATTAATAAGGTATAATTGATTTAATAAATATATAACAAGATGTTACAGCCTAAAAGAACGAAGTTTAGAAAGATGCATAAAATGAAAATGAAAGGTGACGCTAAGCGTGGCGACCAACTTTCATTTGGTTCATTTGGTTTAAAGGCAACAGAAGGATGCTGGGTTACAGCACGCCAATTAGAAGCTGCAAGGGTTGCAGTAACACGTTTCATGAAACGTGAAGGTCAAATTTGGATCAGAGTATTTCCTGATAAACCAATTACTAAAAAACCGGCAGAGGTTCGTATGGGTAAAGGTAAAGGTGCACCTGAATATTGGGTGGCTGTAGTTAAGCCTGGTCGCGTTATGTTTGAAGCAGAAGGTGTTCCATTAGAAGTAGCAAAAGAAGCATTGCGTTTAGCTGCTCAAAAATTACCTGTTACCACTAAATTTGTTGTAAGAAGAGATTATTCAGCAGAAGCATAATACTAAATAAGATCAACAAAAACTTTAAATAATAAAATGAAACAAGCTGATATACAACAACTTTCGACAAGCGATTTACGTGAGAAAGTTAAAGAAGAAAAAACTGCTTTAGCAAAATTAAAGCTAAATCATGCAGTATCTCCTATTGAAAGTCCTGCAAAAATTACAGATAGCAGAAAAACAGTAGCAAGATTACAAACCGAACTTCGCAAAAGAGTTTTAGCAGAAGCAAAAAAATAATTTCATAAATAAAATGGAAAGAAATTTAAGAAAAGAAAAAGTTGGCTTGGTTACAAGTAACAAAATGGACAAGTCAATTGTAGTATCAGTTGAACGTAAAGTAAAACACCCTAAATACGGTAAATTCGTTAATAAAACAACAAAGTTTGTTGCTCATGACGAAGCAAATACTTGCAATATCGGTGATACTGTAAAAATTATGGAAACTCGTCCTATCAGCAAAAACAAATGCTGGAGATTAGTAGAAGTAGTTGAAAGAGCAAAATAATTTTTAAACATTTGAGATTGCGCTGACGAAAAAATCGTGAATCAATCCAGATAAAATAGTTAATAATAAACAAAAATGGTACAACAAGAATCAAGACTAATAGTAGCAGATAACAGCGGTGCAAAAGAAGTACTCGTTATCCGTGTACTTGGTGGAACCAAAAAACGCTATGCCTCAATAGGTGATAAAGTGGTGGTTACCGTAAAACATGCATTACCTTCTGGTAACGTAAAAAAAGGTGCTGTTTCTAAAGCAGTAGTTGTTAGAACAAAAAAAGAAATTAGAC
>JAEUTT010000234.1 GCA_016787165.1 Bacteroidia bacterium
ATCGGTACCAATAATGATTGCAAACCAAACAATGTATTCGGGATGGCCTGTAAAACGAATGCTTTCGGAAATAGAATGTGAAAAAATACTTGCCAAAATAATAAAAGAAGCACTGGTAATAAATACTGAGAGTAAAGCAGTGGTATATACTTTTTGTTTATCATTTTCGGATTGTGAAAATTTAAAAACCGTTGTTTCCATCCCATAGGTTAAAAATACCAGCAAAAATGAAACATAAGCATAAGCCGATGTTACTACACCAAATTCAGATGTGGTAAAATTATAGGTATAAAGCGGGGTTAAAAAATAATTTAAAAGCCTGCCCACAATAGTAGGTAAACCGTAAATAGCGGTTTGTGAAGCAAGCTTTTTAAGTGGATTCAAAATACAAAATACAATTTATAAGATTTAACTCAAAAAAGCTAAACATGCTATTTACCCGGGAAATTAGCTTTACGTTTTTCTAAAAACGCAGTTGTTCCTTCTTTAAAATCTTCGGTCCCAAAACATTTTCCAAATTCATCAATTTCTACCGCAAAGCCATTTACACCATCGGTATAATTTGCATTTACTGCACGTATAGCACTTGCAATGGCAACAGATGATTTGCTGATAATTTTTCCGGCTATTTCATTACATTTAGCTACTAAAGTATCTTGTGCTACTACATGATTTACCAAACCCCAAGTAAGTGCATCTGTAGCTGAAATCATATCGGCAGTCATAATCATTTCCATTGCTTTTCCTTTTCCTACTAGCTGTGCCAAGCGTTGTGTGCCACCATAACCAGGAATTACGCCTAGCGATACCTCTGGCAATCCCATTTTAGCATTGTCGGAAGCAACACGAATATGGCAACTCATGGCTAGTTCTAATCCACCACCTAATGCAAATCCATTAATAGCAGCAATTACAGGGGTAGTTATGTTTTGAACACAATCAAATAATTTTTTATGTCCATCAGCACTCAGTGCTTTTCCTTGCTCAACCGAAAAATTAGCAAACTCCGAAATGTCGGCTCCTGCAACAAATGCTTTTTGTCCCGAACCAGTAATAATGATTACTTTAACTTCTGCATTTTTTTCTGCTGTTGTTAAAGCAAGGTGCAACTCATCAATGGTTTGTTTGTTCAGTGCGTTTAATTTATCTGGTCGATTAATGGTAATCGTTTGAATATTTGCTTCGGTAGCAATTAAAATATTTTGGTAGCTCATACTATTAAATTTTGCGATGTTCTTTAACGTAATTGGTTATATAATCAATAATTTCATTGGTATCAGTTCCTGGAGGAAACAGTTTGCCAACACCCATTTCATTTAGCTTTTTAATATCATTGTCGGGGATAATTCCACCACCGGTAAGTAAAACGTCAGTCAAGCCTTTTTCTTTCATCAATGTCATAATTTTAGGAAACACAGTGTTGTGTGCACCCGACAAAATGCTAACACCTATAGCATCCACATCTTCTTGTAAGGCAGCATTTACAACCATTTCGGGGGTTTGGCGAAGGCCTGTGTAAATTACTTCCATGCCGGCATCACGTAAAAAGGAGGCAATTACTTTTGCTCCACGATCATGTCCATCCAATCCCACTTTGGCTACTAAAACTCGTATCGGTCTATTCATAGTTTTCAATAAAATATAACGTTACGAATATACAAAAAATGTGGCTTTGAAAATGGCTTGTTTTTTAGCATTTTCATAAAAAGTGAGAATTATGTAGTTCTTATCACAAATTGTGTAAGGGAGCTCAATGATTTAAGAATTACGTTTGTTGCATAACAAATAGTAGTGAACAATTCTTAAAATCAGACTTATAAAATGGGAAATCATATTTTAAAAATAGTATCAATTAACAATTTAACACATGATGTGTTGCGGATCACTACCAATAAACCTGTTGGATTAGACTTTGAACCTGGTCAGGCGGCCAATCTAGCGATTAATAAAAGTGGTTGGTTAAAAGAAGAAAGGCCATTTTCTTTTACGAATTTGCCAACAACTAATTCCTTAGAGTTTACAATAAAAATATATCCCGAGCAGGAAAGTGTTACAAACGAGTTGTTAGAATTAAAACAGGATGACGAGTTGGTTTTACACGATGTTTTCGGAGCAATTACTTATAAGGGTGAAGGCGTATTTATAGCTGGTGGTGCAGGTATTACGCCATTTATTTCTATTTTCAGAAACCTAAAAGCAAAAAATAAAATAGGTAAAAACATGTTATTGTTTGCTAATAAAACAAAAGCTGATATTATTCTTGAAAGCGAATTCAAGGCGTTATTAGGTAAAGCATTTGTTAATATATTATCTGACGAACAAGTTGATAATTACCATTATGGTAGAGTTACCGAAGAGTTTCTAAAAGAAAATGTAACTGATTTTAACCAGCAATTCTATATATGTGGTCCACCACCAATGATAAAAGATGTGGAAAAGCAACTAATCAATTTAGGAGTTAACAAACACCATATTACAAAAGAAATATTTTAAAATAAAACACTATGCAAACACGAACTAAAGGATATAATTTAACGATCCCTTTAAATGACTTTCACCTTTCTTACGATGATGTTGGTGAAGGAAGTATTCCGATTATTTTCTTACATGGTTATCCTTTCGACAAAACGAT
>JAEUTT010000236.1 GCA_016787165.1 Bacteroidia bacterium
TTCGTTTTGTAAGTTTTTTAATGAAAAACGTACACCACGTAATACAGCAATAATGATAATTAAAAATGCAATTACACCTATTAAAATTCCTAATGGATTCATGCCCTGTTCTGTTGGAGCAGCAACACCATCACCAGTTGGAGTTTTGTTATCTTTAGTAGGTTCTGCGGGAGGATTTTTGATATAATCTATTAAAGAAGTTAATTCTTCGTCTGATAAAAATTCGAATGCAGACATTTGTGCTTGCCCATTCTCATTGTAGATTTTAGTTGCATAAGCATCTCCGCTTTTAATCATTGCAGAGCTGTTTTTAATCCAGCTTTTTAACCAATCATCACTTGGCACACGAGATGCAACACCTGCTAAACCCGGACCGGTTAATTTGTTTGTACCCAAACTGTGACATACAGCACAGTTTTGCTTAAATATTTTAGCTGCATCTGCTGCCGAAATACTGTTTGAACTAAAAATAAACGATAAAAACAGGAAGGAAAAAATCGCCAAAATTTGTTTTCGAGGCTTATTGCACATTGTATCCATATTGATTTTTAACTATTTAACTCTGTTGAAATGCCCTATTATTAGGGCGAGCACTTTTACTTGAGCGACAAATTTATAAGAAACATTAATAGGCAATTCAAAAAATGTTAAAATTTTACAAAAAACATTTAATTTATATTCGTTCTAAATAAGGACTTGTTTTTTACTTCTTTTTTTCTTTGAATTATATCTGAATAAAAAATTATTTTATCTGTTTGTTTTTCAATTTCATCGAATCACTTTTTTACATTTTTCTGCTTTTTAAGGCTTGATTTTTGGATGATAACAATTAATAAGTCTATCTTTGTCACGTTCTATTCAATAACATTAGTTCTATGTTAAAGCGCAAAAGCAAGTATTTATTTTTTAGTTTAATTTTTCAAGGTTGTTTGTTGGGTTCTATTTGTGCTCAAAGTAAAACCGAAAACGTTGAAATTATTCAAGAGTATAAAATAAAAGAGCTTCAAGCGAAGCACATTGATATCAATTCAAAAAATCCAATAAAAGGATACAGAGTTAAAATTCATTTTGGTGCCGATAAAACTAAAGCAAAAGAAATTAAAACCAAGTTCATCTCTAAATTTCCGGATGTGCCAGCCTATGAAAAGTACGATCAGCCTAATTTTAATATTAGAGTAGGTGATTTTCGAACAAAGTTGGAAGCCTATAAATTTTTAAAAGTTGTTCAGCTTGAATTCCCTTCTGCTTTTATTGTTCAAGATGAAATTGAATTCCCTGATTTGTCCGCAAATACTACAAAGTAGACAAGCCCAACAACTTCTTTTACTCCATAATTGCGTTGTGCTGTATTCCTTATTTTTTAATGCTTTAAATAACCTCAAATAAAATTTTACAATTTGGGTAAGAATCTTATATTTGCACCCCTTAATACATTTATTAAAGTAGTCTGAATAATTAAAAATTAAAAAATAGAATATGAGTGTTTTAGAAAAAATTAGAAGTAGAGCAGGTTTGCTTGTAGGAATTATAGGCGTTGCATTGGTTGTGTTTATACTTCAAAGCGCATTGGAATCAGGGAACTTTTTCTTTAATTCGCCCAATACGGTTGGTGAAATAGCAGGCAAAAGCATTGATTACACTACATTTAATGCAAAAGTTCAAGAAACAATTGAAATACAAAAACGTAATTCAGGTCAATCTTCTTTAGATCAAACAGCTATTGATAATGTTGTTCAGCAAGTATGGAATCAATTTGTGAATGAACTAGTGATTCAAAAAGAATACGAAAAACTTGGTATTTCAGTTTCTGACGAAGAATTATATGATTTAATGGTTGAAAATCCTCATCCAACTTTAATCCGTTATTTAAGTGATCCTCAAACAGGACAAATTGCTCCAATGTTTGCTGATGAAAAAACAGGGCAAGCAAGCCCAGAAAAAATCCGTCAGTTTACTCAAACAATGACAGATGAACAAGAATCGCAATGGTTACAAATAGAAGATGTTGTGCGTCAAACACGTGTTTATGAAAAATATAACAATTTAATCAAAAAAGGTTTGTATGTTACTTCTGCAGCAGCAAAAAGTGCTTATACAGCTCAAAACACAATGGTTAACATTCGTTATGCTATTAAAAACTATAAGTCGGTAGCGGATAGTGTTGTAACAGTTACAGACGAAGATTTAAATAAATATTACAATGCTCACAAAAACGAATTTAAGCAAGAAGCGGCTCGTAAAATTGAGTATGTAGCTTTTGATATTGCACCTTCACAAGAAGATTTTGATGCGGTGATGGAAGATATGAAAAGTGTTGCTGAAGATTTTAAAACGAAAAAAGCAGATGAAGATTCTGCTTTTGTAATTGCAGAATCAGATAGCAGATTTTTTGATAAATCTTTTCAAACACCAGGAAGCCTTTCTCCATTAATTGATACTACCATGTTTAAAGCAGAAGTAGGAACAGTTGTAGGTCCTTTCCGAGAAAATGCAGGATACATTGTAGCAAAATTAATTGCCACTAAAAACGCTGCAGATTCTGCCAAAGTTCGTCATATTTTAATTGCTTACCAAGGTTCTGGAGCTTCTCCAACAGTTACCCGTTCAAAAGAAGAAGCAAAAAAGATGGCCGATAGTTTATTAGCTGTTGTAAAAAAAGAGAAAAACAAATTCGCTGATTTTGTAGAAAAATTCTCTGATGATGGTGGTAAAGCAAAACCTGCTGATAAAAAAGATGGAGAATATTATATGGGTAAAGGTGGTGATTATGGTTGGATTAACTCAACAAGTGGATTTGTAGAGCCATTTAAAAATGCAGGTTTGGATAATAAAAAAGGAGATGTAGTAATTGCGGAATCAAACTATGGATACCACATTATTGAAGTGCTTGATTCAAAAGGCTCACAAAAGAAAGTACAAGTAGTTACTATTGATAAAGCAGTAGAATCAAGCAGTAAAACAGTGCAAGATGTATTTGCTACAGCAAATAAATTTGCAAATGAAAACAGAACAAACGAAGCATTTCAAAAAGCAGTAGTTGATAATAAATTAAATAAACGTATTGCTGAAAACATTAAAGAAAACGACAAATCTGTTGCTGGTATAGAATCGCCAAGAGCATTGGTTAAATGGGTGTATGAAAATGAAAACGGAACAGTTTCTGAGCCGATGGAATTTGGTAGCAAATACATTGTAGCAGTTATTACCGAAGTAAAAGAAAAAGGAATTGCTCCATTAGAACAAGTAAAAGAAGCTGTTACTGCAAAAGTTATTACAGAGAAAAAAGCAGAGTTGTTTGCAAAAGAATTTGAAACTGCTTTAGCTACCAACAAAACAATTGATGCGATAGGTGCTGCTATGAAAGTAAATGTAGAGCAAGCACAAAATGTAAACTTTAATACCAATGCAATTCCGGGTTCGGCAAGTGAGCCAAGTGTTATTGGTGTTGCAAGTGTTTTAAAAGCAAATACATTCAGCAAACCAATTGCAGGTAAAGAAGGTGTGTTTTTAGTATATGCCGAAGCGGTAACACCAGCTCCTGCTCAAACAGATTATAAAGCATACCAACAAGCACAAATGATGCAAGTTCAACCACGAGTAGATTATGAAGTGTATGAAGCATTAAAAGAAAATGCAAACATTATCGACCATGTAGTTAAATTCTACTAGTCAATAGAGATAGAATAATAAAAAAGGCGGAAAAGATTTCCGCCTTTTTTATTGAAATTAAATTTATTACATTTATCCTATAATCTAAAACTAAAAACACATGAAAAACACACTTAAAACAGTAATCGCAATTCTAGCTTTCACTTTCGTTTCCTCTGTTGCTTCGGCTCAATACAAAATGGATAGTGATGGAAAAACATTACGTAATTCAAGTAATTCATCGGTAGGACGAATTGATAGCGATGGTAAAACCATTCGCAACGGCAGTAATAGTTCGGTAGGACGTGTGGATAGCGATGGTAAAACCATTCGCAATTCAAGTAATTCAAGTGTGTTAAAAATTGATGGAAATGATATTCGTAATTCGAGTAACAGTGTAATTGCTAAAATGAGCGATGTTACTAATGATATTAAAGGTGCAAAGCCGGAAGCTGTTTATGTTGCTTTGTGGTGGTTTTTGGTAAAAGGAAACAAATAAGAGATTATTTAATACATGACAAAAAAAGACCTGTAACATTGTTACAGGTCTTTTTTATTAATATACTTAGTACTATTCATTATCCATTCAATGCTTCTGCACCACCTACGATTTCTAAAATTTCGTTTGTAATAGCAGCTTGACGGGCTTTGTTGTAAGTTAATTTTAACTCTTTAATCAATGCACCTGCATTATCAGTTGCTTTGTGCATTGCTGTCATACGTGCACCATGTTCTGCTGCCAATGAATCTAATAATGCTTTAAAGAATTGTGTTTTTAATGAACGAGGAATTAAATCTTCAACAATATATTGTTTGCTAGGCTCAAAGATATAATCAGCCGATTTTGTTTCGCTGTTTGTTGCAGGAGGCGCAACCGGTAAAAATTGCTCTACTGTAGTAATTTGTACTGCAGCATTTTTAAATTGATTGTACACCAATTCAATTTTATCAAATTGTCCGCTTACAAATGCTTCCATTACTTTTTCGGCAACAGGAGCAACATTTGTAAATGTTAATTTATCAAACAGCTCGTTTAGCCCGCGTGGCATATCAGAACCCATGATTCCATAATCTGTTTTCTTGAAAAAATCACCACCTTTTTTACCTATTGTTAAGATACTTACTTTTGATCCTTTGTATTGCTCACGTGCTAAACGGTTTGCAGTTTTAATTACGTTTGCATTAAAACCTCCACACAATCCACGGTTTGAAGTAATAACAATCAACAACACATTTTTTACTTCACGTTGCTTTGAATATACTCCTTCAGAGCTGTCTAAACTTGCGCTTAAGTTTTCTAAAATTTCTTTTAGTTTACTTGCATAAGGGCGCATTTGTGTAACAGCATCTTGAGCTCTACGTAGCTTAGCAGCACTCACCATTTTCATGGCGCTAGTGATTTGTTGTGTAGAACTAACAGAAACTATTCGATTACGTACCTCTTTTAAATTTGCCATTTTTTTTAGCCATTAGCATTAGCGAAGTAATCAGTTATCTCTGTTTACTATCGTCTATTCGCTATAAATTAGTTATTATACTTTTTAGATAAATCTTTAGCTGCTTCTTCTAATACATCTGTTAATTCATCGCTGAATTTACCAGCTTTTAAGTCGTTCAACACATTTTTGTGTTTTGCTTCCAAGAATGCTAAGTATTCAGCTTCAAACTCACGTACTTTATTTACAGGGACATTGCGTAACAACCCTTTTGTACCACAGTAGATAATAGCTACTTGTTGTTCAACACGTAATGGTGAAAACTGACCTTGTTTCAAAATTTCCACGTTACGTGCACCTTTATCCAATACTGATTTTGTTGCAGCATCTAAGTCAGAACCGAATTTAGCAAATGCTTCTAATTCGCGGTATTGTGCTTGGTCTAATTTTAGGGTACCAGCAACTTTTTTCATTGATTTAATTTGAGCATTACCACCCACACGAGATACAGAAATACCTACGTTAATAGCAGGGCGAACACCGGAGTTAAACAAGTTCGACTCCAAGAAGATCTGACCATCCGTAATTGAAATTACGTTTGTTGGGATGTATGCAGAAACGTCACCCGCTTGCGTTTCAATGATTGGTAAAGCTGTTAATGAACCACCACCTTTAACGATACCTTTAATTGATTCCGGTAAATCGTTCATATTTTTAGCGATTTCATCATTTGCATTGATTTTAGCGGCACGTTCAAGTAAACGGCTGTGTAAGTAGAATACGTCACCAGGATAAGCCTCACGTCCCGGAGGTCTGCGTAATAATAAGGATACCTCACGGTAAGCAACTGCTTGTTTTGATAAATCATCATAAACAATTAATGCCGGGCGACCGGTATCACGGAAAAATTCACCAATAGCAGCACCAGCAAATGGAGCGTAAAATTGCATTGGAGCAGGGTCAGAAGCTGTAGCAGCAACAATAACTGTATAAGCCATTGCACCGTTTTCTTCTAATACACGTTGAATATTTGCAACTGTTGAGCCTTTTTGTCCGATAGCTACATAAATACAAAATACTGGTTGACCAGCTTCGTAAAATTCTTTTTGATTGATGATGGTATCAATACAAACAGCTGTTTTTCCTGTTTGACGGTCGCCAATAACCAACTCACGTTGTCCGCGTCCGATAGGAATCATAGCATCAATAGCTTTGATACCTGTTTGTAATGGCTCATTTACCGGCTGGCGATAAATTACCCCCGGAGCCTTACGCTCCAATGGCATTTCATACGTTGTTCCGGCAATTGGACCTTTTCCATCAATTGGATGACCCATTGTATCAACAACACGTCCTAACATTCCTTCACCTACTTGAAGAGAAGCAATTTTTCCAGTACGTTTTACCGTATCACCTTCTTTAATATCGTTTGAAGAACCAAGTGTTACAGCACCTACGTTATCCTCCTCTAGGTTCAATACAATTCCTTTTAAACCACTTTCAAATTCAATCAATTCACCTGATTGAACTTTTGAAAGTCCGTAAATACGAGCAATACCGTCACCAACTTGTAACACGGTACCAACCTCTTCTAACTCTTGTTCCGATTTTAAGCCGGATAATTGTTGTCTTAAAATTGCAGATACTTCTGCTGGTTTAACTTCTGCCATTGTTATTTATTTTTA
>JAEUTT010000578.1 GCA_016787165.1 Bacteroidia bacterium
TCATGACGTAAAGTATTGATATATAATCTTAAATCTTCCATACTATTAAATGTATTATAAACTTCCGTTCATAATTAACTCGTTTAACTTATCAACTAATTTTTTTGAAGTATTATTAAAATATCGTTTTTGTTTGTAGGCAACCACCCACCTAATTCCTTGAATGGTGTTGGTTAAAAATAACTCATCTGCACCTAATAAAACATTTTGCATAACCGAAATTTCATACACAGCAATTTTATTGGCTTGTGCTATTTCAATAATCTTTTTTCTCATTACTCCATCCACACAGCCATCACTTACAGGAGGAGTGTACAACACTCCATTTTTCACTGCAAATATATTGGAACTTATCGCTTCAATAATATGACTTTTATCATTTGTTAAAATACATTCATCCAACTGCTTTTCTGTTTTATAAATACCAGCCATCACATATATTGAACTATTTGCAGATTTAATGGAAGACAATGCATTTTGAGGCTTTTTAAAATCAGTAAACAAATCAACGGTAAAACCTTTTACATTCAGCAGATACCCTTTTTCATCCAAAGGATACATTTCTAACAAATAAGATGTTTCATTATTTGAAGGTGCATAAAAGCCACCATCATTTCTATAGATTGTTAAACGAATGCGTGCATCCGATTGAATATTGTTTTTTTGCGCTAATTCTTTAATAATATTGCCTAAAAACTGTTCGCAAAAACTTGCATTGTCTTGCATTTTTAATACGCTCATCCCAGCTTTTAAGCGCTGAATATGTTCTTTTAAAAGCAAAGGTCTGTTATTAGAATAACGTATGGTTTCAAACAATGCATCACCATATCTAAAACTGCGATTATTAACAGTTAAAGCAGTCTTATCCGATTCTATAAAAACTCCGTTATGGTTAATATAGTTTTGCATTTTAGTTTAATTCTATTTGATTTAAAAGTAATTTCAACGATGTATTTGCTTCAATCAAGATGCCTTTTACTCCTGCTTTTTCTGCGGCTTCCACATCTCTTTCTTTATCACCTATAAAATAGGATTTGGCCGGATTAATATTAAATCGAGCCAATCCTTTTTCAACAAATAATGAATCTGGTTTACGGCAAATGCATTTACTAACATCGGGATGATGGACACAATAATAAATTTCGGAAAGTTGAATGTTGTTTTTTTTTAGCTCACTTACCAGATATGTATGCAGAACTTCTACATCTTCTTGCTTGTATAATCCTTTAGCAATACCACTTTGATTAGACACTACAATCAACAAATAACCTTTCGACAAAAACAATTGTAATGTTTCAATCAAATCAGGAAGTATTACAAAATCTTTTAGCTGATAGGTGTAGCCTCTTTCTACGTTTATCACACCATCTCTATCTAAAAAAATTGCTTTGTTCATAAGGTTATTTATTAAAAAATTTATCGTTCAAATGTTAATCGTTTTCCTTTCACGGTTTCATCAAACTGTCCGTTTTTATATACCAACTGTCCATTTACAAATGTGTGAGTGATTTTTGAATGAAAAACAAAGCCTTCAAATGGACTCCAAGCGCATTTGTAAAGTATGTTTGATTTTTCAACTGCATAAGAGTCGTTTAAATCAACCAATACCAAATCAGCAAAATAACCTTCACGAATGTAGCCACGTTTTTCAATTTGAAAACAATCGGCAACAGCATGCGCCATTTTTTCGGCAATACGTTCTAACGAAATTTTTCCTTGTTTATACAATTCAAGCATAGCATTTAATGAATGTTGCACCAATGGTCCACCCGAAGGTGCTTTAAAATAGGATTGCTTTTTTTCATCTACAGTATGTGGTGCATGGTCGGTAGCAATAACATCAATTCTATTATCCAAAACAGCAGCTAAAATAGCATCTCTATCGCTTCCTTTTTTCACAGCCGGATTCCATTTAATAAACGAGCCTTTCGTTTTATAATCTTCATCGCTAAACCATAAATGATGTATACATGCTTCAGCAGTTATGCGTTTTTCGTTTAATGGTTTTGTATTGTCAAATAAGCTTAACTCTTTAGCGGTAGAAATATGTAAAATATGTAAACGTGTATTGTATTTTTTTGCTAACTCCACAGCCAAAGAAGATGATTTATAACACGCTTCCTCACTACGTATTTCATGGTGACAGCCCATCGGAACATCTTCGCCATACTTTTGTTTATACACTTCCATATTGTGTTTGATGGTTGCTTCATCTTCACAATGAGTGGCTATTAACATTTTACATTTCGAAAAAAGCCCTTCCAATGTTTCTTTTTTATCAACCAACATATTGCCTGTAGAAGATCCCATGAACACCTTTACACCGCATACATTTCTTGGATTTGTTTTTAACACTTCCTCCAAATTATCATTAGATGCACCCATAAAAAAAGAATAGTTGGCCAATGAAACTTCTGATGCTCTTTTATATTTATCTTCTAATAATTCTTGAGTAAATGTATTGGGAACGGTATTAGGCATTTCCATATAAGACGTAACACCACCAGCAACAGCAGCTTTTGCTTCGGTATATATTTCTCCTTTATGAGTTAATCCTGGTTCACGAAAATGAACTTGATCATCAATGCAACCAGGGAATAAATATTTCCCTTCAGCATCAATAATAATAGCTGTATCATAAACAATTTCTTCTGTGCTTATTTTTTCAATTACAGTTTCGTTGATTAATACATTGCCTTTAATGATTTTTCCATCATTAACTATGTTTGCATTTTTTATAAGCGTTTTCATAAATTTCAAAAAAAGTATAGATAAAATTACTAAAATTAAAGCACTTTGTAAAGCGAGAATATTCCTATCACTAAAATAAGTACTAACACAATGGTTTTAAATGTTTTTTGATTAATGTGATTCAATATTTTTTTTCCAATCCATGTTCCTACAAAACCTATAATTAAAAGGAAAGGAATTAAATACATATCATGTTGGTGAATGTAACCATTATAAAAATACACTCCACTTCTACTTAAGTCAATCGCAAAATCAATAATTGCCGAAGTTGCAATAAATGCATCTTTATTCATATTAAAAGCACTCAAGGTCATTCCTCGAATAGCGCCTCCTGTTCCTACCATGCCAGCAACAAATCCCGACAAACCGCCTCCAATTAATGAATTCGTTTTGGTTGGTTTTAGTTCCCAATTTCGAAAAATTAAAAAAACAAGACTTAACACAATTAAAAAAACAGACAATGATAGTTCCAATATTTTTGCATCAAAAAAATTGGTAAGCCAAGCTCCTAGTATAACAAATAAAACAGCAGGAACACCAAAATTTAAGAGCAGTGATTTATCAATCCCTTTACGAAAAAGTGCTATTTTAGAGATATTGCTCGAAAGATGAAAAATAGCTGTTATTCCTAATACCGAATGAAAATCAAAATACAAATCGGCAATAGGAACAAAAAACACAGAAGAGCCAAAACCACCTATTGTGCCTAGTATTTCGGCTAAAAGAGATAATAACAAAAACAATGTTAAGTTGGGAATCATACCAGCATAAAGGTAACAATTA
>JAEUTT010000249.1 GCA_016787165.1 Bacteroidia bacterium
TGAGCACCCTCGTTTTCAAAGAAATAATCTTCATTGTATTCACTTTCGATTTTATAATACTCTAATTCTCCATCGGTATTACGTTTAACCAAAATACAGTAATAACCAAGCTTGTTGATTTCAAAAATCAAAAAACTTTTATTATGCGTTGGAAAATAGTGATGTATTGTTTCTTTATCGCCTTTACGCTGCCCGGAGAATGACATTTTTTGTCCATCCACCACAAAAAGAAAGTTAAGTGCGTATATTAACGTACTTTTTCCAATGTTATTCGGCCCCACCAATTGGATTGAATCACAATTGTCAAGTTTCATTTCGGCTTTGCCGTAACCTTTCGAGTTAATTAAAGAGATTCGTGTAAGCATTGTATATCTGTTTCAAATTTTGTTTGATTATCAAATATACTTCAATGCTTTGGGCTACCAATTGGGAGTTTTAACTGTTAATAACAATAGCCTGATTTTGTAGCTTTTGAGGATATTTTTGTTGAAAAAAAGAAAGTTTTTAGACTTATCAACTAGCTATTGGCAGTATGCCTATTTTTTTGTATAAAATGAGAGGTTTAGGCCAACTCTTCAATAAAAATATCCACCAATACACTTCCATCTACATCAAGTTCTTTTAAATGAACTTTCCGCAACTGATTTACAAGGGTTGCATCGTATGGTGTTTTTACTTTTATATAATTATCGGTAAAGCCATGCATAAAACCGTCTTTGTTATCTCCTTCAAACAAAACGGTTCTTTTTTCTCCTAAATGTTGCTCATAAAAATGACGCAATTTTTTAGCAGATAATATGCGTAACATCTTATTTCGTTTTTTACGTAGCGCAACCGGCACTACTTCTTTTATCAACAATGCCTCTGTATTATCACGCTCCGAGTAGGTAAATACATGCAAATAGGATATATCTAATTCGTTCAAGAAGTTGTAGGTTTCTAAAAAATTTTCATCTGTTTCGCCAGGAAAACCCACAATCACATCTACACCAATACAACAATGAGGCATCAACGTTTTAATTGTTGCTACTCTATCGCTATACAATTCACGCAAATAACGTCTGCGCATTGCTTTTAATATTTTGTTGCTTCCTGATTGCAATGGAATATGGAAATGAGGCACAAATTTTTTGGATGTAGAAACAAAAGCAATTGTGTCATCTTTCAATAAATTAGGCTCAATGGATGATATCCTGAATCGCTCTATCCCTTCTACTTTGTCCAGCTCCTGAACTAAATCATAGAACGTTTCTTGTTTTTTGTTCCCTTCTTTACTTGAATTATTTCCAAAATCGCCCAAATTAACTCCTGTTAGCACTATCTCTTTCACGTCCTGCTTTGCAATATCTTTTGCATTTTTAACAGCATTTGTTAAAGTATCACTTCTACTTGCGCCACGCGCTAATGGTATGGTACAAAATGTACAACTATAATCGCATCCGTCTTGCACTTTTAAAAACACACGGGTTCTATCGCCAAAAGAATAGGAATCAACAAAAAAGTTTGCCTCCTCAATTTCGCAACTAAATACTTCTGCTTTCGATTTTTTAGTTAAATCACTTAAATAATTTAACAACTTAAATTTTTCGGAAGCACCTAATACCAAATCTACTCCATCAATGTTGGCAATCTCTTCTGGCTTCAATTGCGCATAACATCCTACTATTACTACATAGGCATCAGGAGAAACGGCAAGTGCCGATCTTACTATTGATTTACATTCCTTATCGGCATTGGCAGTTACTGAGCAGGTATTAATTACATACACATCACTCGGTTGCGTAAAATCAACCTTTTGATATCCATTTTCTTGAAACAACCTAGCAATGGTACTTGTTTCCGAAAAATTAAGCTTACAGCCTAATGTATGAAATGCTACTTTTTTCATTTTCTTTGGAATGCAAAAATACTAATATTTAACGAAATGAGTATGCTTCCATTCATCCGATAAATTTCACCATCAGTGTAAACTATTTAACAAAGCAAATCCATATCCGTACATTTGTAGAGCTAAAACAAAAAATTGAAGACTTACTTTCACATATTATTTTTATTACTTGCGATTCAGCTAAAGGCTACTATAGGTCCTAAAATAGTGAATGCTACACGCATTGCCTTATCACCTAAAATTGATGGAAACCTTGATGATGAAGCATGGAAAAGCGCTGAAATAGCAAGCGACTTTATCCAACGCTCACCTACTCCTGGTATTAATTCAAGTAAAAAAACAGAAGTGAAAATAATTTATGATGATATAGCCATTTACATTGGCGCTATGATGTATGATGAGCATCCTGATAGTATTTTAAGAGAGTTAACTACACGAGACAATGAAGCCAATGCCGACATGTTTGGGTTAATCATAGATACCTATAATGATGATTTAAATGGTTACGGTTTTTTTGTTTCG
>JAEUTT010000299.1 GCA_016787165.1 Bacteroidia bacterium
GTACTGAAAGAAATTGCAAGTGAAATAAAACAAAAATAAGCATGAAAAATTTCATATATTATATAATTCAAATAGTAAATAATTTTTTGTTAAAAAAATATTATTCCGACCCTAAAGCAATGTTTATTTTTAAAAGATTGCACGAAATAGCTATTGAAGGGATGTCATTTAAAAACATTGGCGATATATATGAAAGTGGCGAAATAAAAGTATTAGAGTATCTGAAAAAAGAGAATGAAGAAAAAAACGTGTTAATTTTTGACGTTGGTGCTAATGTCGGTCAATACCAAGCTGCAATAATAGAATCTTTCAAACCTCATTCAAATTTCATTATACATTCCTTTGAACCATCTTTGTTAACCTATCAGAAGTTGAATAAATATAAAATAGAAAACATCTATAATTGGCAACTTGGCTTAGGAGATGCAATAGAAAAAAAAACATTGTTCCAAGATCATATTAATAGCCCTCTATCTAGTTTATATAAAAAAACAAAAAATGGTTATTATAAAGTAGCTGAAATGGATTATTCAGAAGAAATTGAAATTACAACTCTAGATCAATTTTGTGAACAAAATAATATTAAAGAAATTGATTTTTTAAAAATTGATGTTGAAGGTCACGAACTTTTTGTTCTTAATGGGGGAATCAATATGCTAAATATGGATAAGATTAAAATGATTCAATTTGAATTTGGGCCTGCAAACATTGACTCTCATACTTATTTTAAGAACTTTTACAACCTGCTATCCGAAAAGTTTAATATTTATCGAATAGTAAAAAGAGGAATCATTCCAATAAATTCGTATTTTGAGACAGATGAAGTATTTTTACCTTGTAACTATTTGGCAGTTCATAAATCAAAAAGTAATAATATTCTAACATTTTTTAATGGAAACAGATAATAAATACACCATTTGCAGTAAATGCATAATGAGCTCAAGCGATGATCCCAATATTATATTTGATAATAAAGGGGTTTGTAATTATTGTAATTCATATTCTGATTTTGTAAAAAGTGATAGTTATAAAACAAAATATGATATCGCAGAATTGTATCAAATCGTTGAAAAAATTAAAGAACAAAATAAAAACAATAAATACGACTGTATTGTTGGTATTAGCGGTGGTACAGACAGCGCATTCTTAGTTTATAAAATGGTGGAATTAGGATTAAGACCGCTTGCTATCCATTATGACAATGGATGGAATAGTGAAACAGCCACTAAAAACATAGAAATGCTGTTAAAAAAATTAAATGTTGATTTGTATACATATGTAAATGACTGGGAAGAGTTTAAGGATTTACAACTATCGTTTTTTAAGGCTGGAGTTATCGATATTGAAATTTTAACAGATCAAGCTATCGTTGCTCTCTTATATAAAAAATCTGTAAAATATAATACAAAATATATTTTTACAGGACACAATACTTCTACCGAATTTATCTTACCAAAACATTGGTATCATTGGAAATTGGATGCTTTAAATATTAAATCTATTCAAAAAAAGT
>JAEUTT010000584.1 GCA_016787165.1 Bacteroidia bacterium
CTTTTTAATATTGATACCTATACATTAAATCTAGGAATATATTTTATTGAATTAATGAATACACAAAAAAGAAAAAATGAAAAAATATTTATTCAACATTAATAAACAGCTATTTGTATTTTTTGGAATAATTTTATTTTCAACTAAAGCATATACTCAAAACAATAGATTAATATTGGAACCATGCATGGAACCTTTTTACCATGGTGTTGCATCAGGTGATCCACTTGCTGACAGAGTAATTATTTGGACAAGGATAACACCAACAATTAATCAAACGGGAAGTATTCTTGTAAATTGGAAAATAGCCTTAGATACCGGAATGCAAAACATTATTAATAATGGCTCCTTATTTACAAATTCAACTGTGGATTATACAGTAAAAGTAGATGTTACCAATTTACAGCCAAACACTTATTATTACTATGAATTTGAATCGGATGGAAAACACTCAGTAAGAGGAAGAACAAAAACTGCTCCTAACACAAATAATGATAGTGCAAGGTTTGCTATTGTATCATGCGCTAATTTTGAAGCAGGATTTTTTAATGTTTATAAAAATATTGTTCAGCGCAATGATATAGATGCTGTTATTTGTTTAGGCGATTATATTTATGAGTACGAAACCGGTGGCTATTCACCAAACACCACAGCAAATAGAACTTGGGAGCCTGCAAATGAAATCATTTCAATTGCCGATTATAGAATGCGATATTCTGTTTACCATTTAGATGAAGATTTAAGAAAATGTCATCAACAATACCCTTTTATTGTTATTTGGGATGACCATGAAAGTGCAAACGATGCTTGGCTTAATGGAGCAGAAAATCATACTAATGGCACAGAAGGAAATTGGTTAACAAGAAAAAATGCAGCAAAACAAGCCTACTTTGAATGGTTACCAATTCGTCAAGCAAATGGTAATGATCCTTACCAAATATTTAGACATATTCAATATGGAAATTTACTCGACTTAATAATGCTTGATACCCGATTACATGGAAGAGATGTACAAGCAGGAACTACCGGAACAACAGTAAATTCAACAACCAGACAACTATTAGGAACTGATCAATTTACATGGCTAGGAAACAGGTTAGATTCCAGCAATTGTCAATGGAAAATATTAGCACAACAGGTAATGATGGCGCCTTTAAAAATATTAGGAACAGCCATAAATGATGATCAATGGGATGGATATCCGGCAGAAAGAAATAGAGTTTTTAATCATATCATTTCAAACAATATTAATAATGTGGTGGTTCTTACTGGTGATATACATTCATCATGGGCAAATGATTTACCCTTAAGTGGATACAATGGAACTACCGGTGCTAACTCTGCTGGTGTAGAGTTTGTAACACCTTCGGTTACATCTCCAGGCATAACTATTCCTGGAGGAGCTACTGCTATCCAACTAAGTAATTCACACATAAAATATGCTGATTTAAATCAGCATGGATTTATTTTGCTTACTGTTACTTCTCAAAAAACACAAGCAGATTGGTACTATGTAAACACTATCGACTTTTCAACAGCAGTAGCTACAAGTACAAAATCATATTATGTAAATAACAACGAACGTTTTTTAAGAAATAGTACAATAGCAATGCAAGCCTCTAGTACTATTACAAACACATTGCAGGCACCTCCTTGCCCTCGGCCTAATACTGTTACATCTATTTATTCACAAGGACAAAATGTAATTTTAAGTATTTATCCCAATCCTGCCATATCCGAAATTTACTTTCAGTATAGCATATTACAATCTGGCAACGCTATATTTAGCGTGTACGATATAAATGGAAAAAGCATACAAATTAATTTAAGTGAATACGTATCCGATGGTATTCATATTGGTAAAATAGATGTTTCGCAGTTAAGCGCTGGAATGTATCTTTTGGTAATTGAAAATGGTAACTCAAAAACAGAGAAAAAGTTTATTAAGCAATAATTTTTATTTT
>JAEUTT010000365.1 GCA_016787165.1 Bacteroidia bacterium
GGAAAAAAATATTGACACCATAATTTTAGGATGTACACACTATCCTTTGCTGATGAATAAAATCAAAAAATATTTACCTGAATCAGTTACATTACTTTCGCAAGGGAAAATTGTTGCGGAAAGTTTAGTTGACTACCTGAAGCGTCATTCTGAATTGGAACAAAAATTAAGTAAAAATAATTCGATTGAATATTATACAACTGATTCGTCTGAAAATTTTGATAAAGCGGCAGGTTTGTTTTTAAACCAAATAATACAATCAAAACATATTGATTTATAAAATGAAAGTATTTCAGCTATACATACTTTCATTATTAAGCGGATTGTTGCTTTCCTTTAGCTGGTTTCCTGTTGGTTTTACTCCACTCATTTTCATCTCTTGGGTTCCATTGCTAATTGTTGAAGATGCCATTTTTAAAAATGAATTAAAATATAAAACGCTTACCCTTTTTGTTTGTACATATATTACATTTTTTACCTGGAATATTGTAGTTACTTGGTGGGTTAAAAATGCTTCGTTAGGAGGTGCAGCAATGGCAATATTGTGCAATGCGCTGTTAATGACATTCGTTTTTTTACTATTTCACAAAGTAAAAAAACGCATTGGCGAAAAATATGGATACACCTTGTTTATTTGTTTCTGGATTACATTTGAATATGTACATCTCGATTGGGATTTAACTTGGCCATGGTTAACACTTGGAAATGTTTTTGCCGAAATGCCTAATTGGGTTCAATGGTATGAATATACAGGAGTTTTTGGTGGTAGCTTGTGGGTATTGCTTGTGAATGTATTTGTTATAAAATTAAAAGCACATCATTCAAAAATCAAAAGTAGTTTGATTGTTTTTTCAATGGTTCTTGTTCCAATTTTTTTATCGTATGTTGTAAAAAAAATTGAAGATAAAGGGTGGAAAGGGGGGATTTCTGTAGTGGCAGTTCAGCCCAATGTAGATCCTTATAACGAAAAATTTATAAGTTCTTATCAAGAGCAATTAATAAAAATGTTGGCTTTAGCCGATCAAAAAGTAGACTCAACAACACAGTATCTTTTGTTTCCTGAAACAGCTTTAACAGAAGATATTTGGGAGAACAATTTAAATCAAAGTTGGAGTATACAAACCCTGCAAAATTATTTGAAAAAATACCCTCAGCTAAAAATTGTAGTAGGAGCAAGTACCGCAAAAGTGTATGGTAACTTAGAAAAAAAATCAGCAACAGCTCGTAAATTTACAAATGATGTTGCATACAATACCGCTTTGCAATTAGATAACTCAGGCAATATTGAAGTGTATCATAAATCGAAATTAGTACCCGGTGTTGAAAAAATGCCTTTCCCTTTTATTTTTAAATACATCGAGGATTTTGCAATTGATTTAGGAGGAACATCCGGAAGTTTGGGCATACAAGATGATAGAACAGTGTTTGTTTCATCCGATAAATTAATGAGTACAGCTCCTGTTATTTGCTATGAAAGTATTTATGGGGAATATGTGAGCGAGTACATAAACAATGGTGCTCAATTTATTTCAATTATTACTAATGATGGATGGTGGGGCGATACACCGGGCTATAAACAACATTTAAAATATGGTGCATTGCGAGCCATTGAAACACGCAAATGGATTGCTCGTTCGGCCAATACAGGCATTTCTTGTTTTATAAATCCATTAGGAGAAGTGTTACAAGCTACAGAATGGTGGAAGCCGGCTGTGATTCAGCAAAGAATAACATTAGACAATAACAAAACATTTTATACAAAATATGGCGATTATATTGCCCGCGCTGCATTTTATTTGTCTATTATGCTGATTATTTATTCGCTTTTTATTCGCTTTAAAATTCTTAAAAAATAGTACCTTTGTTCACCTTTTTATAAGGATAAAACAAAGATTAATCTTTAAATAAATAGTATTATGGAAAAATTTGATATTGTTATTATAGGTTCTGGTCCTGGAGGATATGTTGCAGCAATTCGTTGTGCACAGTTAGGAATGAAAACCGCTTTAATTGAAAAATATTCAACACTTGGTGGAACATGCTTAAATGTAGGATGTATTCCTTCAAAAGCATTATTGGATTCTTCGGAACATTATCATAATGCCACACATACATTTACAGAGCATGGGATTGATGTAAAAGATGTAAAAGTTAATTTAAAACAAATGATTAAACGTAAAACAGATGTTGTAAAACAAACCTGTGATGGGATTAATTTTTTGATGAAAAAAAATAAGATTACAGTATTTACGGGGCACGGTTCATTTGTGAACAAAAACACAGTTGAAATTACAGCTGCTGATGGTAAAAAAACACAACTAGAAGCGACAAAAACAATTATTGCTACTGGTTCAAAACCAATGAGTTTACCGGGAATAGAAATTGATAAAAAACGTGTGATTACTTCTACAGAAGCATTAGAATTAACTGAAGTTCCAAAGCACATGGTAATTATTGGTGGCGGTGTAATCGGATTAGAATTAGGTTCTGTTTATGCTCGTTTAGGAGCAAAAGTTTCTGTTGTTGAATTTACAGGTGGAATCATCAGTACCATGGATGGTGCATTAGGTAAAGAATTACAAAAGAGTTTAAAAAAATTAGGTTTCGAATTTTATTTTAATCATAAAGTA
>JAEUTT010000371.1 GCA_016787165.1 Bacteroidia bacterium
CTACTAAATTTCCAAGAATTTACTAATTAAAAAAGGGCGAAATTTTTCGCCCTTTTGTTTTTTCTTTTATGAATTAATACATAACATGTTCATCTCTACCACACGCTAATGAAAAGAACAACGGAATCCGACTCTAAATACAATGCACTCGAAAAAATGAGTGTAAAAGAATTGTTATTAAACATTAACAATGAAGATAAAACCGTACCACTTGCAATAGAAAAAGTAATTCCTAAAATTGAAAAACTAGTAAATGCTATTGTAAAACAAATGAAGCAAGGCGGACGATTATTTTACATAGGAGCAGGTACCAGTGGTCGACTAGGAATTGTTGACGCAAGTGAATGCCCACCAACCTATGGCGTACCTCAAGGAATGGTAATTGGTTTAATTGCTGGTGGCGACAAAGCCATACGAAAAGCAGTAGAATTTGCAGAAGATGATACCAAACAAGGTTGGAAAGATTTGCAAGCACATAAAATAACTTCAAAAGATATTGTTATTGGAATTGCTGCATCTGGCTCTACACCATACGTAATTGGAGCACTCGAAAATTGCAATAAAAATAATATTCTAACAGCTTGCATCATTTGTAATAAAGGAAGTAATGTGGCAAAAGTGGCAAAACATAAAATAGAAGTGGTGGTTGGACCTGAGTTTGTAACTGGCAGCACACGAATGAAATCAGGCACAGCACAAAAACTGGTATTAAATATGATTTCTACTTCTGTGATGATAAAACTAGGAAGAGTAAAAGGAAACAAAATGGTGGATATGCAATTAAGCAATAACAAGTTGGTTGATAGAGGAACGAATATGGTGATGAAGGAATTAAATGTGTCCTACAAAAAAGCGAACGAGTTATTGTTAAAACATGGTAGTGTAAGAAAAGCTGTAGATTCAATAAAAAAATAAATTAAGTCAAATAGGTTAAATTAGACCACATCTAAAACATCCCATTTCCCAATCAACTATTTCCCTAACCATGCAGGACATAGAACCATATTACAATTGGCGACATCACTACATAGCATCCGAAGATGAACGCTCTCCTTTTTATGAACGAGAGTACAGTGAGTTTGAATATACCAATGCTATTTATAATTATTTAATTCATCCTCAATGGGATGATATTGACTCTCCTACTCTCTTCATAAAAATACTTTTTGTAGAATATGAACAAGGCTATGCAATTATTGAATTAATAGGCGAATGGAATGATGCTATTAATAACGACATCATGATTTTAAAGCGTGACATCATTGAAAAAATAATGGAATACGGAGTAAACAAATTTATTTTGATTGGAGAAAACGTACTAAATTTTCATCATTCTGATGATTGCTACTATGAAGAATGGTTTGAAGAAGTGGAAGATGGATGGATTGCATTTTTAAATTTTCGAGACCATGTTTTAAAAGAATTTAACCATGCAAATATTGATTATTACATTGTTTCGGGAGGACGACTAAATGACATCTCGTGGCGTACAAATTCTCCACAGCAATTATTTGAGAAAGTAGAATTATTTGTACAAAAAAGAATTGGATAATTACACTCTTTTACTCACATAATTAAATCTAAAAAACAACATCAGTGCAGCTATTGTTAAGCCTAACGATAAGCCATACCAAACACCCTGAACACCATAATTCATTTTAAAAGCAAGCACATAGCTCATTGGCAGGCCAATTACCCAATAAGCAAAAAGTGTAATGTAAGTCGGCACTTTTGTATCTTTTAATCCTCTCAGTGCACCTAAGCCTACAACCTGCACTCCATCACTTAATTGAAAAAAAGCAGCAATAATGAGTAATGAAGATGAAATCTTTAACACCTCCACATCAGTATTAAAAAAAGAAGGCAATATGTTTCTCATAAAAATAAAACACAATGCCATTGTTCCCATAAAAAAAAGCACCATTATAAATGTGCTAAAACCAGCTATTCTAATACCACTTATACTTTTTAAACCAACTTGATTCCCAACCTTTACCGATGCCGCTGCCGACAAACCGCTTG
>JAEUTT010000589.1 GCA_016787165.1 Bacteroidia bacterium
GATAGATTCTATTATTTCAAGCAATGGTGATATTCAAATGATTTTGGGATTTAATGGGGAAATTGATTTTATGAACTACTACTACACTCCTATTACAGTTCCAATGCCTGAGTCGGTAGATTCAATGCAAGTTAAAAACCCAAGCTGGATGTATAGTATAAATAAAATGAGTAAAAAAGGAAATGGCTTGCGTCTATTTATGATTCGAGATAGTTTTACACAATACCTTAAACTATTTTTATCTCCAAACTTTGATTACTCTTTTTATGCTTGGACTCCTAAAATACCCGTTGATGTTGCAATTGAAAGCAAGCCAGACATTGTGATCTATGAAATGCTAGAAATGTTTTCTAACTATCTATTAGTATTACCTCCCGAAATTGAAGCAGACAGCACATTTATAAAAAAATATTTTCCGTGATATTTTTTAGTAAATTTATATCCCTAAACTTGCAATATGAATAACGAATCAAAAAAATTGGTTTCTGTTATAGTTCCCTGTTTTAATTCCGCACCTTATATTGTGGAAACACTTAGTTCAGTAAAACATCAAACATACTCTTACTGGGAATGCATCATAATTAATAACAATTCTACCGACAACACAGTTCAAATTGTTAGTAATTTCATAAAAGATGACGTACGATTTAAACTTATTCATCAAGAAAAAAAGGGTGTTTCGGCAGCTAGAAACAAAGGTATATTAGAAAGTAATGGAGAATATATTCTACCATTAGATGGAGACGACTTAATTGACAAAACATATATTGAAAAATGTGTGAATAAATTAGAATCAAACCCCGAATTAAAAGTAGTTTATTGCCAAGCAGATTTTTTTGGAGAGTGGAAAGGGAAATGGGAGTTACCAGCTTTTTCAATTCAACAAATGCTGATAGAGAATGTGGTTTTTTGTACTGCTATGTATAAAAAAGCAGACTTTAATCAAACGAAAGGATACAATGAATCGATGTTGTTGGGTTATGAAGATTGGGATTTTTGGTTAGGACTCCTTAAAAGCAATAACGAAGTATTTCAAATTCAAGAAACACTATTCCACTATCGAATAAGAAAAACGTCTAGAAACAATGCACTAAGCGATGCTGATTTAAGCAAATTAAGGAAGCAGCTATACGAAAACCACAAAGACCTTTACCATACACATTTGGACATTAGTGAGCTGACATTTCACTATTTTAAAACAAAAGATATTCTTACCTCAAAAGAATATAAAATTGGGAAACTACTGCTTAGTCCGTATAGAAGAATAAAAAAAATAATTCAAAATTTTATTAAATAACAATCAGACAAAAATTGAATTATTATTTAACTGCTAATTTTGAAGTTTCAATACTTGCTTTTACAAAGTTTGAAAACAGAGGATGAGGATTAGCAACAGTACTTTTATATTCTGGATGAAACTGAACTCCAACAAACCAAGGATGATTTTTAACTTCTACAATTTCCACTAATCCACCTTCGGGATTAATACCAGAAGCAATCATTCCTGCCTTCTCAAAATCTTGAAGATATTCATTATTAAATTCGAAACGATGGCGATGGCGTTCAGATATTTCTTTCTTTTTATAAATATCCCAAGCATTTGTTTTTTCACTTACATGACATGGATATGCACCTAATCGCATAGTGCCACCTTTATTAGTGATTTTCTTTTGTGACTCTAATAAATCTATCACCGGATTGGTTGTACCTGGATTCATTTCTGTAGAGTTTGCATCAGTAAAGCCCAATACATTGCGAGCAAACTCAATTACGGCACATTGCATTCCTAAACATATACCTAAAAAAGGAACATTATGTTCTCGAGCATATTTAATTGCTGAAATTTTACCTTCAATTCCTCGCTGACCAAATCCTGGAGCAACCAATACCCCTTTTAACCCTTTAAATTTCTCTGTAACATTTTGCTCTGTTATACTTTCAGAGTGTATCCATTCTATATTTACTTTACAATCATTTGCAGCGCCTGCATGAATAAATGCTTCGAAAATTGACTTATATGAATCTTTTAGCTCCACATACTTACCTACCAAACCAATTTTCACTTCATATTTAGGGTGTTTAAATTTTTTCAAAAACTCTTTCCAACTATCCAAATCAATATT
>JAEUTT010000499.1 GCA_016787165.1 Bacteroidia bacterium
GAAACAGAAACATTTATTAGAAGTATTTCGGAATTGCCTAAAGAAATTGCTGTGATTATGGTAAATGAAAGTGGTGCTTCTATTTATTCAGCTTCCGATGTTGCTCGTGAAGAATTTCCGGATAAAGATATTACTGTTAGAGGAGCTGTTTCTATTGGCAGACGCTTAGCCGATCCTTTGGCCGAGTTGGTTAAAATTGATGCTAAATCAATTGGTGTGGGGCAATATCAACATGATGTAGACCAATATTTATTGAAGAAAAAATTAGATGAGGTAGTTGAAAGTTGTGTGAATAGAGTAGGAGTGGAGTTAAATACTGCAAGCAAACAATTGTTAACCTATGTGTCTGGTTTAGGTCCTCAGCTAGCAAAAAATATTGTGGAGTACAGAAATGAAAATGGAGCTTTTAAAACACGTAAAGAGTTATTGAAAGTTCCGCGTATGGGCGATAAAGCATTTGAGCAAGCTGCTGGATTTTTGAGAGTAGCAAATGGTAAACATCCTTTGGATAAAAGTGCTGTACATCCTGAAAGTTATGAGATTGTTGAGAAAATGGCAAAGGATTTAAATTGCACCATTGAACAATTGATGAGTGATAAGGAACTAAGAAAAAAAATAGTATTACAAAATTATGTTACAGATAAAGTTGGTTTACCAACATTGAATGATATCATGAACGAGTTGGATAAGCCTGGGCGTGATCCTCGTAAATCATTTGAAGTATTTAAGTTTGATGATAGTGTACATGATATTGCTGATTTACGTGTAGGAATGCGTTTGCCGGGGATAGTAACCAATGTAACTAATTTTGGTGCTTTTGTGGATATTGGTGTGCACCAAGATGGTTTGGTTCACGTTTCTCAATTATCTAATACTTTTGTTTCTGACCCGAATACAGTAGTAAAGGTTTCTCAACAAGTGACGGTAACTGTAACAGAAGTAGATGCTCAGCGTAAACGCATTGCTTTATCGATGAAGGATATGGTAGGTGCCTCAGCATCAAATCAACATGTTAAACCAACAAATTCTAGTAATTCGAAAAATAAAAATTTAGCTAAGTCGGAGGCTCCTGCAACTGATTTTGCTTCGCAGTTGGCTGCTTTAAAAGATAAATTTAAATAACAGTTTGCTAATTCTATATAAAAAAATGCTTCTCATTTGAGAGAAGCATTTTTTTATGTATTTAGGCTAGTTGTGAAATGATATGTCCATTTAATCTATTTTACCTAACAATGGTAACGTGTCCGGTACGTGTTGCCAAATCTTCGGCAATACATTCCTGTTTAAATTTTATGATATAAAAATATACACCATCATCTGCCAATTTTCCATTAATTTTCCCATCCCATCCATTAGTACTAGACTCAAATATTTTTTTGCCCCAACGGTTGTATATTTCCATTGTGTACTCTTTTAAATACTGTGTTGGATTTATATCTGGATACATTGCAAAGAATAATCTAAATTCTTCATTGATATTATCGCCATTAGGACTAAAAACATTTGGTACAATTAATTTATCATCAATTGTAGATTCATCCACTTGAATTGTTTGAGAAATAGTTCCTGTATTTCCACAATCAAAATCATAAGCAGTTAAGCTTAAATTATAAATTCCAGGTGTGGTATAATAATAAAATACAGATGTATCATTGATAAATGTAACACCATTACCCATGTTCCAATACAATGAATCGGCACCAGAACCTGTAAAGTTAATACTAACTAAAACCGAATCTTTACAAGGTTGAGGAGGTACTGTTGTAAATTGTGCTGAGAATATTTCCGATTGTAACACTTGTACCGACAAGAAAACAGTATCCGTAATGTTACATGTATTGGAGTCAATAGCAACATACATTACATCATAATTTCCAATAGAGGAGAATGTATGCGTTGGATTAGCTGTTGTACCAATCGGACTGCCATCATCAAAATCCCAATAATGTTGAGGAGTTGTAGAGCCTGTAAATGTTACATTAAATGGAGGGTCACATCTAATTACATTTGGAGAGGCATTCGCAACCGCTGTTAGAATATTCGGATTAAAAATAACAGTGTCGGTTATGGTTTCTACTTTTCCACATGTAAAGTCATAAGCTGTTAACGAAATAATATAAGTGCCTGCTACAGGGTACGTATAATTTATAATTGTATCATCAATGAATGTAACACCATTGCCCATGTTCCAAAATAATGAATCGGCACCTGATCCTGTAAATTCTAATGAAACATTAAAATTGCTTAATACACAAGGGTCGTAAGGTGCAACGTTTAACGTAGCAGAAAACACTTCTGATTGTAAAATTTGAACCGACAAATAAGCAGTATCTGTTACATTACAAGAATTAGAATCGATTACAACATACATAACCGTATAATTTCCAATATTGGTAAATGTATGAGATGGATTTTGTAAGCTAGAAGTTGGTGTGCCATCCCCAAAGTCCCATAAATGCTGTGGAGCTGTTCCTCCTGTGAATGTAACATTGTATGGAGGGTCACAAGCTAAAATATTTGGAGCAGCGTTTGCAACTGCCGTAATTGCATTTGAGTTAAATGATACAGTATCTGTTATGGTTCCAACATTACCACAGGTAAAATCATAAGCTGTTAATGAAATAATATATGTTCCTGCAGTAGGGTAGGTGTAGTTTACAATCGTATCATTTATAAATGTTGTTCCATTGCCCATATTCCAAAATAATGAGTCAGCGCCTGATCCTGTAAATTGAAGTGAAACATCAAAACTTGTGGGGTTACATGGGTCATACGGGCCAACATTTAAATTGGCTGAAAATGTTTCTGCTTGTAAAATAGTAACACTCAAGTAAGCAGTATCTGCAATGTTACAAGTGCTAGAGTCAATGGCAACATACATTACGGTATAATTTCCAATTCCGGTATATGTATGAGAAGGATTGATAACATTGGATGTAGGTGACCCATCCCCAAAATCCCAATAGTGATTTACACCAGCCGTTGTTCCTTGAAAATTTACATCATAAGGAGGGTCACAAGCAATAATGTTTGGAGCAGCATTAGCCACTGCATCAATTCCTAAGTAATTAAACTCCATTTTTA
>JAEUTT010000535.1 GCA_016787165.1 Bacteroidia bacterium
GAAAAAGGATATAGTGCAATGGCTGTTCGTTTTTTTATGATGCAAACACATTACAGAAGCACATTGGATTTTTCAAATGAAGCTTTACAAGCTTCAGAAAAAGGATATGCTCGATTAATGAATGCAATTAAGTTATTGGAACAAATTAAGCCATCCGAATCTTCAGGAATATTTTTAAATGATAGAATTAAAGCTTGTTACAATGCTATGAACGATGATTTTAATTCTCCGATACTTTTGGCAGAGCTTTTTGAGATTGTACGGGAAATTAATTCTGCGAACGATGGTAAAATTTCTTTTACTCAGAGTGATATTTTAGGGTTGAAAAAATTAATGCATGATTTTGTTTTTGATGTTTTAGGCTTAAAATCAGAAAGCTCCAACACATCTAAAGATAAAGCGTTACAGGGTGTGATGGAAATTATTTTAGAAATTAGAAAAGATGTAAAAGCTAAAAAAGATTTTGCTACATCCGATAAGTTAAGAGATGATTTAGCAAAAAACAACATTACAATAAAAGATACAAAAGATGGAAGCACTTGGTCGATTCAAGAATAAGCTAAATGTAATATTGGGTTTTGCAATTGCTTTTTTTATTGTTTCGTGTGGAAATGAAACAACAAAAACCGAAGATGTTGTAATACAGCAAAAAATAGAAGTAAAAAAAATACCCACTCCTAGTTTCGATTCAGATTCAGCTTACGCTTATGTTAAAGCACAAGTTGATTTTGGACCTAGAGTTCCAGGCACTCCTGCACATGCAAAATGCGCTGATTACATTGCAGATAAATTGAAATCGTATGGATTTAATGTGATGATTCAAAATGGGGTAGTTACAACTTACGATAAGAAAAAATTTAATTTAAAAAATATCATAGCTTCATTTAATGAAGACAAACAAACGCGTATTTTATTATGTTCTCATTGGGATACACGACCAATAGCAGAAAAGGATACAAAGGACAAAGATAAGCCTGGTGATGGTGCTAATGATGGAGCAAGCGGAGTTGGAGTTGCTTTAGAAATTGCACGTCAGTTAAGTTTATCAAATCCCGAAATTGGAGTAGACATCATTTGTTTTGACATAGAAGATTACGGAACAAGTGGATACGATGAAGGACAATCTACTTGGTGTTTAGGGTCGCAGTATTGGTCGAAAAACTTACATAAGCCAAATTATAATGCCAAGTTTGGAATATTAATGGATATGGTTGGTGGCCCAGATGCCATATTTGTAAAAGAAGGTATTTCAGTAGAGTATGCATCAGCGGTAGTTGATAAGGTTTGGGAAACAGCAAGTAGAATTGGTTATGGTAATTATTTTATACCACAAAAAAAATATTTTATTGGTGAAGATGACCATAAGTATGTAAACGAAGCAGGAATACCATGTATTGATATTATTGAATATAATCAAACTACTGGAGCTTTTGCAGATTATCATCATACACACAACGATAATATGAATGCAATTGATAAAAAAACACTTAAGGCTGTAGGCCAAACCTTACTAGAGGTTATTTATTCAGAAAAATAATTTGAAAAAAGTTTTAATCATAAGATTCAGTTCTATTGGGGATATTGTTTTAACAACACCTGTTATACGTTGTATTAAAGAACAAAAGCCAGAAATTGAAATTCATTATTTGACTAAAAAATCATTTAGAGGAATACTGGAAAATAATCCTCACATCTCAAAAGTTCATTCAATTGAAAAAGACATAAAAGAAGTTGCCACTGATTTAAAAAATGAAAATTTTGATTTTGTAATAGACTTACATAATAATTTACGCTCGTTTCATGCCAAAAAAATTATAAGAAAACCTTCTTCTTCTTTTAAAAAATTAAATTTCAAAAAATGGCTGTTAGTTAATTTTAAAATAAATAAAATGCCTGCAATGCATGTGGTTGATCGTTACATGAAAACAATATTGCAACTAGGAATTAAAAATGATTTTAAAGGCTTGGACTATTTTATTCCTTCAAAAGACGAATTTGATATTAGCACTCTTCCTGTATCGCACAGTAAAGGCTACATTGGTTTTGTAATTGGAGCTAAGCACTTTACAAAACAATTGCCCATTGAAAAAATCAGTTCTATATGTAAAAAAATTAATCAGCCAATTGTGTTACTTGGAGGAAAAGAAGATGTTGAGCGTGCATTAATAATAGAAAAAGAAGTTGGAGCAACTGTTTATAATGCTTGTGGAAAGTATAATTTAAATCAATCAGCATCTATTATAAAACAAGCCAATAAAATAATTACACACGATACAGGATTGATGCATATTGCAGCGGCATTCAAAAAAGAAATCATTTCAGTTTGGGGAAATACGGTTCCTGCATTTGGATTTACACCTTATTTGCCTGATGCAAAATCGGTAATGGTGGAAGTAAGTAACTTATCATGCCGACCATGTTCTAAAATAGGATATCATAAATGTCCGAAAGGACATTTTAAATGTATGAATGAAATTGATGAAAAAATATTTGAAGGATTGTAATTTATTTCCCCCAATTTTCAATCTCCTCTTTGGTCCATAATTCAGGAAAAAATATTCTTCGTTGATATGATGGGTGTAAATATTTTTGCCATTCACTACCGCCTGTAGCTGCTTTGTTTTCACCTTTTGAATTTAAATAGTATTCGGCTGTTTTTAAATGTGAAAGTGGCCAAATAACATTGTAAGTATGATCGAAATTGCGTAAAGCTGTTTTTAGTGTTTTAACTTTTTCATCATTTTGATTCAATTGTAAAAAACGGTTGTAAATGTTTTTTCCTTTGTATTTGTGTGCAGTAGCTTTTAAACTATCAATGTATTTATCTTCAAACTGTGAAAGAGTTAATGTTTTCTTTCCTGTTTTGTGGTCTAATCCAGCATCTTTCCAATATAAATTATCAAATAAATAATCCATATCGGTATCAGCATTTACACTTGCTTTTACTCTGCTATTTACAAGTAGGTGAGCATCGGTACAAAATAATTCAATAAAGCGAAATTGGGCAGACTGGAAACCACTTGCAGGTGCAAGTGTTAATCGAAATTGATTGTATTGATCATAATCCATTCCTTCTCTCATTACAGCAAATGATTCAGTAAGAATTCCTGAATAGCGATTAATTCTATCAATTTTATTAGCAAAAATGGCAGTATCAATAGATGTATCATCTACAATTTGTTTAATTTCATGCGTTATCAATTTTAATAATAACTCAGTAACTTGGTGATACATTATGAATATGGGCTCATCAGTAAAATTAGTTCTTGGCTTTTGTAGTGATAATAAAGTATCTACTTCTACATAATCCCAGTAGTTTATTAACTTACTATGAAAAAGACCTTTTAGATAAGTGTTCGGGTCCTGTCCTAGGTTTTTATATTTTTCTTCAATTGCTTTTATGATGTCAGAATCCATATTATTTAATTTTTACCGAAGATACTTACTGTTTTTGAATTTTTTATATGAGAAAAATCATTTTTTTAAGAATATTTAGAGCGAAATCGTTTTGTCATCTGTAATTTTTGACAAATTAATCGATAAAATATTCATTAAATTTTAGTACAATTGTAATTCATTACTCCACATTAAAAAGTGTTATTAAGCTATTGGAATAAATTAAGCAATTTAGGTATTGACGATAGTATTAATCGTTTGAATCACAAGCGCATTAGATTGTCAAACCAATTGTTAGCACTTGTTATTCTTTTAACCTTTATATTTATTTGCATTTACTCATATTTTGGATTGAGTAGAATTAATATGGTAGAGGTTGCTGGTCTTGTTTTTTATTCGGGCCTCTTATATTTAAATTATTTCAAGCATTTCCGATTATCCCGATTTTTATTTGTTATCATTTTAAATCTTCAAATGTTTATGCTTTCTTTGGGATTTGGTATCGAGTCTCAAGTTCAGTTGCTTTTTGTTCCTGTGGCAGCACTTCCAGTTGTTTTGTTTCGATTAAAAAATATTCGTTCGATTACTATTTTAAGTTTATTCACTATTTCATTATTTATTTCACTTTATTTAATTGATTTTGGAGATTATTTTTTAATTCCTATAGAACCTGATTATTTATTTTCATTGCGTTTTGTTTTTAATATCACTGCACTGTTGTGCCAAATTGTTGTGATTTATGCAATTATAAGTAATTATGATAGTACAGAAAAAAAACTTGACAAAACCAATGAATTACTCCAATACCAATTTCAGACTATGTTTGATAATTCTTTTGATGCCTTATTTTTGATAGATTGGAAAAAAAGAAAAATAGTAAAAGCCAATAAGCGTGCAGTACATCTGTTTGAATTTGAAAAAGAATCTGATTTTTTTGAATCTGATGGTGCTGATTTTTACTTTGATGAACTTTCTATAGAAGAGTTAGACGCAATAAAAGAAATTTTAATTACAAAAGGGTCTTATGAAAGCGAAGTAAAATACAGAACAAATTTGGGAAATGTTTTTTGGGGGTCATTAGCAATACGTTTAATTAGTATTGGTGGAAATCCATACCAATCGGTAAGGGTTACTGATATTACAGCTCAAAAGAATGCAGAAAAATATACAAAGGCAGCTTTACAAGAGAAGGAGATATTATTAGCAGAGATACATCATCGAGTAAAAAACAATATGGCTGTTATTAGTGGATTGATAGGTTTGCAATCGAGCTATGTAGAAGATGTGAAAGCGAAAGAGCTTTTTGAAGAAAGCAGAAATAGAATTCATTCAATGGCATTGATACATGATAAATTATATCAGCATGAAACTTTTGCAAAAATAGAATTTTGTGCATATATCAATGATTTGGTTGATTATATTAAATCATCCTATAACGATACTGCTACAAAAATTAATTTTAGTGTTACATGTAACGACATTTATTTAGATATAAAAAATGCAGTCCCTTGTGGATTGATTTTAAATGAGCTTGTTTCAAACGCTTTTAAGCATGCTTTTAAGGGAAAAGAGCAAGGTGAAATAAAAATTGTATGTACTAAAATGGGTGAAAAATTCACAATGATGGTTGCTGATGATGGCGTGGGATATGATGCTGAAACTGCATTGAAAAAATCCAACTCATTAGGCTTAACACTAATTAATGCCTTGGTTGAACAAGTTAGTGGTACATTAAAAACAACGCATCAAAAAGGAACGGCTTATTATATATCATTTGAAGCATGATGAAGAAAAAGATAGTAATAGTAGAAGACGAAGCAATAGTTGCAATGGAAAATAAAATGAATTTAACTGTTGCAGGATTTGATGTGATTGCTTGTTACTCAAAAGGAGAAGATGTTTTACTTCATGTGAATCAAATGAATCCCGATTTAATATTAATGGACATAAAGCTTAAGGGAAATTATTCTGGCATTGATACGGTGGAGCGAATGCGTGAAAAAAATAATATTCCTGTATTATTTGTTACAGGAAATTCTGACAATACTACGTTACAACAATTAAAAGTAATATCTAATACAAGCTATTTGCTCAAGCCGGTTTTGACAAATGATTTAATTATTGCAGTAAAAAAACTATTACTATCTTAACTCATTTCATGTCTTCAGAACTTCAGCGATTGTATGAGTTACGTCAATTATTAAAGATTGAACGTGATGAAGATTTTAAACAATACAAAGAACGATTTTCGAGGAATAACATTAATTATCGCAAACAAAATGGAGTAACCTGGTATCCTATTGTGATAACCAATGTAGAAATTGGTTTAGGCGAATATTTGATTATTGATATTGAACGAACAAGTAATCATAATGAACCACATCAATTTTCTGGGGGTAAAATAGCTTCTTTATTTTCTAATAACTATCCAGATGTTCATCCAATAAATGGAACTATCAAAGTAATTAATCAAAATAAATTACGATTATCCTTAACCATTGATGATTTGCCAGATTGGTGTGATGATGGTAAATTAGGAATAAACTTACTCTTTGATGAAACAAGCTACAAAGAGATGGATATTGCGTTAGAGAAAGTAATCAATGCAAGTAACAATAGGCTTGCTTATATAAGAGATGTGATGTATGGATTAAAAGAACCTTCATTTGAACTAGCAAAAAGTGAATTATACATTACAGGTTTAAATAGTTCGCAAAATGAAGCGGTACAAAAAATAGTAGCTGCAAAAGATGTTGCAATTATTCATGGTCCGCCAGGGACTGGAAAAACAACAACCTTGGTTCAAGCAATTCGTTATACATTAAATTCAGAAAAACAAGTATTGGTTTGCGGTCCTAGCAATACCGCAGTTGATTTACTTACAGAAAAGTTGCATCGTGAAGGAATAAATGTATTGCGTTTAGGCAATCCTGCAAGAATTTCAGAAGACGTTATTAGAAATACGCTTGATGCAAGAATGACTGTTCACGATTCATATAAAGATTTGAAAAATTATCGAAAAACTGCTGATGAGTATTTTAGAATGGCTGGGAAATATAAGCGAACATTTGGAAAAGCAGATCGTGAGCAACGCCAGTTATTATACATAGAAGCACGTAAAATATTACAGGAAGCAAAACAGTTGGAAGATTTTATTTTACATGAACAGTTTGAGAAAGCCCAAGTAATTGCCTGCACTCCAGTAGTGTCGGCAAGCAGAATGATGAGAGACAAACAATTTTCTACTGTTTTTATTGATGAGGCGGCACAAGCATTAGAGCCAATGTGCTGGATTCCTATTAGCAGAAGCAATAGGGTGATTTTTGCAGGCGATCATTTTCAGCTACCTCCAACAGTGAAATCAAAAACAGCAGAAGAAAAAGGATTAAAGGAAACATTGATGGAACGGTCTATGAACATTAGCAATAGTGCAATAATGCTTCAAACACAATACCGTATGCATGAAAAAATTATGCGTTTTTCAAACGAACAGTTTTACAATGGGAAACTACAAGCAGATATTTCGGTGAAAGATGCTGCTTTGAGTTATGATGAAAATGAGCCATTCTTGTTTAGCCCTGTTGAATTTATTGATACTGCAGGCTGTGGGTATAACGAATTTTTAAATATGGAAAGCTTAAGTATCTCTAATCCAGAAGAAGCAACATTGCTTATGAATCATTTGAAACAATTGATAGAACAGTATGAGCAAAACAATAAACATCAAAGAGGTATTAACATAGGTATAATTTCTCCATATAAAGAACAGGTTCAGCATATCACAGAAAAAATAGCAGAAGACGAATTTTTAAAAATGCATTCTTCTCATATTTCAATTAAAACAATTGATGGATTTCAAGGTCAAGAGCGCGATGTTATTTATATAAGTTTGGTGCGCTCTAATGATAGTCAAGAAATTGGATTTTTAAGCGATACACGAAGAATGAATGTGGCACTTACTCGTGCGAAAAAAAAATTAGTAGTTATTGGTGATAGCGCAACTTTTGGGAATCACCCTTTTTATAAATCTTTTTTGAACACAATGGAAGCGATTGAAGCATACAAAAGTGCTTGGGAATACATATAGCGTTTCCTTTTAATTGCCAAAAATAGAATGTTTTGCTCATGTGAAATTATTTAAGTTTCTGAAATTAAAAAACTACCTTTGTGCTTTCTTACAATTACTAATTTTGTACTATGATTGCCTTTAGATATATTGCCTTTTCTGTATTATTATGTTTTAACTTTAATTTTTTGCACGCACAAGAAAAGGGTCAAGCATGGACATTAGAGCAATGTATTGATTATGCTTTAAAAAATAATATTCAAATTAAGCAAACCGAAATAAATGCGGATTTAGCAAAGGTAAATTTGACTCAAAGTCAAGCCAATTTACTTCCAACACTTAATGCAAGTGGTTCTCATTCTTATAACATAGGGCGTACAATCGATAGATTTACCAATCAATTTGCCGATGCACAAGTGCTTTCTCAGAATTTTGGAATAAGTACAGATGTTACTTTGTTTAGTGGATTGCAAAACATCAATACAATTCATCAAAATAGATATAATTATTTAGCGAGTAAGTACGATTTAGATAAAATGAAAAATGATATTTCATTAAACATTGCTACAGCCTATTTACAAGTATTATTTGCAATAGAATTGCTTGAAAATTCTAAAAATCAATTGGGAATAACTATGTCGCAAGTTGAAAGAACAAAAAAACTTTTAGAGGCAGGGAGTACCGCTAAAGGGACTTTGTTAGACATTCAAGCGCAATTAGCATCCGAAGAATTGAATGCTACCAATGCTCAAAACCAATTGGATATTGCTTATTTATCATTAGCACAACTATTAAATATAACTTCTATAGAAACCTTTTCAATTGTTAAACCAGAGTTAAGTATTGCTAATCAGCAAATGCTAGAAGTAAACGTACAGCAAGTTTATTCTACCGCAGTAAGTAATTTACCTGAAATAAAAAGTGCAGAGTTTAAGTTAAAAAGTGCTGAGAAAGGACTTAAAGTTGCTTGGGGTAGTGTTAGTCCGCGTTTATCATTTAGCGCTTCCTATGGTACAGGTTATTCGGGTTTAAGTCAGCGTATTGTTGGCGCACCTTCTTTTCAAGGATATAGCGCTAATGGTGATATAACTTCTTCTGGAGATACGGTGTTTACTCCATCGTTTTCAAATCCTACATTTGAAAAAATACCATTTTCGGATCAATACAATCAAAATGTAAACAAGTCGTTTGGCTTTTTTTTAACGGTACCTTTATTTAATCGTTTGCAAACAAAAACAGCTATTGATAGAGCAAAAATTCAAAAAATAAATGCTGAATTAACCGTTGAATCAACTAAACAGCAAATTCAAAAAAATATTCAGCAGGCATATTCTGATGCAAATGCAGCATTAAAAAAATACAGTGCTACATTAAAAACATTGGATGCTATGCAAGAATCATTTAAATATACACAACAACGTTTTGATGTAGGAATGGTGAATACAAACGATTATAATGATGGGAAAAATAAATTAATAAAAGCACAAAGCGATTTGTTGCAATCAAAATACGAATACATTTTTAAATTAAAAGTGTTAGATTTTTATCAAGGAAAACCGCTTAAACTATAGTTGTAAATTTAAATAGCATGAAAAAAAATATTTGGATTATTATTGTTGGAGTTGTATTAACGTTATTGATAGTGATGCTAAAAAATTCGGGGAGCAAAGCAATTAACGTAGCTACTGAAAAAGCAAGTAAAAGAAGCATTACCGAATTGGTTTCGGCAAATGGGAAAATACAGCCAGAAGTAGAAGTAAAAATTAGTTCTGATGTTTCAGGTGAAATAGTTGAATTGTATGTAAAAGAAGGAGATCAGGTTAAAAAAGGAGATTTATTATGTAAAATTAATCCTTTGATTTACGAATCAAATTCAAGCAGAATGGTTGCAACTTTAAATGGTGCAAAAGCAAATTTAGCAAATGCAAAAGCTCGACTAGAGCAAATAAAAGCATCGTTTTTAAATACAGAAACAACTTACAATAGGAATAAAAAGCTGTTTGATCAAGGAGCAATTTCACAAGCCGATTTTGATGCTGCGAAAGCAGCGTATGAAGGAGCAAAAGCAGATGTAAGAGCCGCTGAAGAAAATGTAAATGCTTCTGATTTTAATGTAAAAAGTACTGAAGCATCGTTAAAAGAAGCAAACGATAATTTAGCAAAAACAAACATTTATTCGCCAGTGAATGGTACCGTTTCTAAGTTGAACAAAGAAAAAGGAGAACGTGTAGTAGGTACTGCTCAGATGGAAGGAACCGAAATTATGCGTTTGGCAAATTTAAATGAAATGGAAGTGAGTGTTGATGTAAATGAAAATGATATTGTTCGTGTTCATTTTAACGATACTGCACTCATTGAAGTAGATGCTTATCTTGGAAGAAAGTTTAAAGGAATAGTTACAGAAATTGCAAATTCTGCAAATACTACTGGTGTTACTGCAGAGCAAGTAACCAACTTTACAGTTAAAATTAGAATTTTACAAGAATCATATCTCGATTTACTGGCAGAAAATAACAATCGTGCTCCTTTTCGACCTGGAATGAGTGCTACTGTAGACATACAAACGAAAAGAGTTACAAATGCTATTACTGTTCCAATACAAGCAGTTACTACTCGTGCCGATAGTAGTGCGGTTGAAGGAAAAAATATAGGTACACAAGATAACGATTCAGAAGAAGGAGATATTGTTGTGACTGATTCAAAAGAAAGAGTGGAAGATATAAGTACATTGATTAAAATAGAAGAATGTTTATTTTTTTATGTGTATGGGAAAGCAAAAATGGTAAAAGTTAAAACGGGTATTCAGGATAATAATTACATTCAAATAGTTTCAGGAATTAATGATGGGGATGAAATTATCAGCGCACCCTATAGTGCGATTTCTAAGCAGTTAAAGGAAGGATTGGAAGTTAATAAGGTTGATAAGTCAGAATTGTTTAGTGCTACTAAAAAATAGTACATATAGCTATGGCACTTATTCTTAATATAGAAACCGCTACAACGGTGTGTAGCGTTTCCATTGCTAAAGATGGAAAATTGATTGCATTTAAAGAGCAAGGTGGCGAGTACTCTCATGCCGAAAACTTAACAGTATTTATTCAAGATGTATTACAGCAAGCTAATGTGCAACTTATAGAGCTAAATGCAATAGCTGTTAGTAAAGGCCCTGGTTCATATACTGGTTTAAGAATAGGAGTTAGTGCAGCAAAAGGTTTATGTTATGCTTTAGAAATTCCATTGATAGCAATAAACACTTTGGAGCATCTTTCATTGTTGGTTTCCGAAAATGAAAAAAAAGATGTGTTGTATTGTCCGATGATTGATGCACGCAGGATGGAAGTTTATTGTTCTGTATTCAAGAAAAATGGAGAATGCATTTTGCCTACATGTGCAAAAATTATTGATGAAAACTCATTTGAAGACATACTAAAAATAAACACATTGTTTTATTTTGGAGATGGTGCTGAAAAGTGTAAGGCTGTTTTATCTAATAATAAAAATGCAATTTTTATAAAAGATATTTTTACTTCAGCAAAAAGCATGGTAAAGCTTTCGGAACAAGCATATGCAAACAAATTATTTGAAGACGTTGCTTATTTTGAACCTTTTTATTTGAAAGATTTTGTAGCAGGGAAGAAAAAGGAGGATAACTAATAAAAAGAATAAGCGTATTTTACAATACCAATAGATGCATTTTTATGATCTCTGTTTAGATGTGATTTAACAAGTATATTGTTTTCATCAAAAAGGTAACTGATTTCATTTCTTAGCTCATTGTTTAAAAACCACTTCTCTGATAAAACTAACCCTTTAGAGTCGTATTCATATATCGTTTCAGCTTTTTCATTTCCATTAACATTCCCTGAATAATTTTTACTGATTAATCGGTTTTGAGCATCATAATCGTATATGGTTTCTTGGCGCATCCAGCTTACAATATAATTAACTGTTTCGCTAATAAGATTTCCGTTTTTGTCATAGTTCAAAATGCAGTTTTTGTATTCTCTCCCTTCATCATTTAAGCATCTTTTTTTTACTTGAGTAGTGCTAAATTCAGTGTATTCAAATGTTTCGGACGATAATGTTGTTTGAACCCCTAGTTTAAAATGTTTAGGATGTTCACTGATATTTGTTTCTTTGCAATGCAGTTCTTTTATGATTCTTCCTTTCGAATCGTATTCATAATAATATGCATTGTAAAAATCTCCTGACTTAAGTCGTTTACATCCAATTCTGTTTTCTTTGTCGTAAAGTATTGTTGCAGAAACAGTATCATTGATATATTTCATAACAGTTTTTGTTGTAGCTGGTCGTATAATTTTTCCTTTACGTTTTATTTCCGGAACGTCTATTTCTTCTAATTCTGTTTTAATTAAAACGGTGTAGTAGTATTTTGATATTCTTCCTTCCGCATCAAATTCATATCCTTGCCCAGCACCTTTATCTACAATTACTTTTCCATCAGGTTTATCCACCATTATAATATCCATTTTTTTTATTTTGTTATTTTTGATAATAGTAGAGTTAAAAGAAATAGGGCCTACATTTATTTCTTGTGGACTAGTGCTTATTACTTGGGGATAAGCATTTAGATAAAAATAAAATAAAAAAAATAGAATTAACAGTGTTCTCAAAATTGTAATTGCTTTAGTGCGTCATCATTAGTATATACGGGCAACAAACAACTCTTATTTTTACATACATAAATTACAGTGTCGTTTTCTTTCCATCTGTTTTTTAGCAATGGCATAGTGCTGTTGTTTGTGCTTCCTGCAAATATCACGTTTGGTAAATAATGTTTTTGAATGCTTTTACTTTTTTCATTAACATTCTTACCAACAATTGCAATCTCATAAAATGGCTTTACAAACCAATTTAATAAAATACCCCAATTGCTGTATCCACTTCCATAGCTTTTTAGGTCATCGATGAGGTTGTTCAGCATTTTGGCTGATTGTTCAATGTAATTGTTATTTTCAAAGTAATGGCCAAGTATAAATAGTGATTTGGCAATAGAGGAATTGGAAGCAGGAATTACATTGTCGGATAGCTCCATTTTTCGTGTAATTAACTTATCGTCATTAGTTGATGTGAAATAAAACATTCCCGATGATTCATCCATAAAATGAACAATGCAATACTGTATCCATGTATTTGCGGTGTTTAAATACGCTTCGTTATAGGTAATTTCGTATAGACGAATAAATGCTTCAATGCTAAAACAATAATCTTCTAAAAATCCATTTATACTAGCTTTGCCATTTTTATAGGAATGAAATAATGAGCCATCCTTTTGTAAAAGTTTGTCAGTAATAAACGATGCATTTTTTATAGCTATGTTTAAATATTCATTTTTGCCAAACGTTTTGTAGGCATCTGTGTAGGCAATTAGCATAAGGGCATTCCAAGACGTGAGGATTTTATCATCTAATCCAGGTCTTGTTCTTTTTTCACGTTTTTTTAAGAGTATTTTTTTACATGCATCTATTGTTTGTTTTAGCTCTTCTTCGCTTATATTGTTTCTTTTAGCTATTTCTGTATTGGAATCATGTTTTAATAAAATATAGTTTTGATGTTCCCAATATCCACGTTCATTAATGTTGTAATAGTCGGCAAAAACTGTATACTTATCTTTAAGCAATGTTATTAATTCTTCTTTTTTCCAAACATAAAATTTGCCTTCCTCATCATCACTATCGGCATCTAATGCAGAGAAAAAAGCGCCTTCTATTGAATAAAGCTCTCGCTCAATAAATTCAAGTGTTTCAGTAACTACATTTTTATATTGTTCATTTTTTGTTGCTTGAAAAGCTTGAGCATAAAGCGAAACAAGTTGTGCATTGTCATAAAGCATTTTTTCAAAATGTGGCACTTTCCATATTCCATCTACTGAATAGCGTGCAAAACCTCCGCCAATTTGATCATAAATACCTCCATTTGCCATTTTTTGAAGTGTGAGTTCAACATGCTTAAGCGCCTCTTGATTATTAAATAAAAAAGCATATTGAAGTAAAAATTGATAATTGTTTGGCAATGGAAATTTTGGAGCTTTTGTGGAACCTCCATCTTCATTGTCGAATCGAATTTTCCAGTTGTTATAACATTCGTGTAGCATCGCTTCCGAAAAATTAATTTTTTCATTATTTACTTTAACTAATTCAGCTAGCTTAATTCCTTCTGTTAGTTGATTGGCGTAGTCAATGGCTTTGTCTTTTTCATTTTTATACAAATCAGCTAAATTCAGTAATATATTTATCCATTGATTTTTTGGAAAATAGGTGCCTCCATATATCGGTCTTCCATCAGGCAAAGTAAAGCAGTTCAGTGGCCAGCCGCCTTGGCCAGTCATTAGTTGCACTGCAAGCATATATACTTGATCTATATCTGGTCGTTCTTCTCGATCTATTTTTATGCAAATAAAATAATCATTCATTAGTTTGGCTACTGTTTCATCCTCAAAGCTTTGATGTTCCATGACATGACACCAATGACAGGCAGAATAACCAATGCTGATAAGAATTAGTTTATCTTCTTTTTTTGCTTTTTCAAGTGTTTTATTATTCCAAGCATACCAGTTTACAGGGTTATGCGCGTGTTGAAGTAAATACGGACTACTTTCATGTATTAATAAATTGGTATACTTATGTTCAGTTTTTTTCATGCTTTAAAAGTACAAAGGATAATTTTAATCATTATTTTTAGACAGAATAATTTATGACTCAAAAATTAATAGGAAATAAAGAATCGAAGATTAAAACTTTTTTTAAGGTCAAAGCAATATACATCGTAATGATTGTTACTGTATTAGGTTTGTTTGGTGGCATTCCTTCTGTGTTTTTTTTGTTTTCAAAAACTATAATAGGTATAGGAGAGGTTTTGATTTTATTGACTTTTTCAAGTATTCTTGGCTTATTACAATGGAAATATTTGAAAAATTTATTGGAGATAGAATATCGAAATTTTGTGATGTATGCTTTTGCTGGATTTGGAATGTGTTTATTAAGTTTTTTGCTGTATTTAAATTATATAATTACTATAGAAAGTAATCAGCAAACATACACTATTGATAGGATTAGTGTACACTATGGTGAATATGACATTACACTTGTTGGTGAAGATGTTAATCTTGATTTAGAAAGGGTTATTAGTAGTTATGCAACCGAACATTATGAAATTATACCTGTTTCATCAAAAGTAAAAGTTTTTTCTCAAAAAGGAATTTTAGGTTTTAGTCGGGTTAAAAAATGTGTTTTTGAACGCTAAAATTCAAATTTAAATGTAATTCCTCTCTTTTTCATATAAAATTATGCCTTAAAAGGGTTTAAACACTAAAAGAAAAGGTTTTTGTGGTTATTATTATTATGCTTAATTTCGGAGTTTAAAACGAACCTGTATTATGTGGGCAGCAATAGCTAAGTTTCTTTTACGCAATCGATTTATAATAATAACTATTTTGGGTTTAGCAACTGCTGTAATGGCTTTTTATGCTAAAAAAGCAGAAATTACTTATGAAACACCAAAGCTTTTGCCCGACCATGATACAACTGCTGTAGATTACAAAGAGTTTAAAAAACGATTTGGACAAGATGGTAGTGTGATGGTTTTAGGAATTTCCACTCAAAATTTATATTCACTCGAACGCTTTAATCAATGGTATGATTTAGGCAATAGAATAAAAGATGTTGCAGGTGTAAAAGCGGTAGTATCGCTAGCACGACTACATAATATTCATAAAAACGATAGTTTAAGTAGGTTTGAAAATTTACCAATTGTTTCAAAACGCCCAACTTCTCAAGCAGAAGTAGATAGCATTAAAGATGTAATATTTAGTTTGCCATTTTACAAAGGTTTTATTTATAACGACACAGCACAAGCCACATTAATGGCGATTACTTTTGATAATAAGCAATTAAATACTAAAAACAGATTAGCAATCACAGATTCTATTAAAGCACAAGTAGAACGCTTTATAGAAGTATCAAATGAAACAGTTCATTATTCTGGGATGCCATACATCCGAACTACTGTTGCTCGTAAAATTCAAAATGAAATGACCTTATTTATGGTTCTTGCTTTAATAGTAACAGCTGTTATTTTGTTTTTATTTTTCCGTTCAGTTTTACCTGTTTTATTTTCATTGGCAGTGGTTTTTGTGGGTGTAATTTGGTCGGTTGGTATTTTAGTGTTATTTGGTTATCAAATATCTGTGCTTACAGGATTAATACCTCCTTTGCTTATTGTGATAGGTGTTCCCAATTGCATAATGCTCTTAAATAAATACCATACCGAATTTAAAAAGCATGGCAATAAAATGCGTGCATTGGCTGCTTCTATTCGTTCGGTCGGAATTTCTTTGTTTATGGCTAATGTAACTACAGCCATTGGTTTTGCTGTTTTTTGTTCAACGGATAGTCAAGTGTTATTTGAATTTGGATTAATTTCTTCTATCAGTGTTGTTGTTGTTTATGTTTTATCAATGATGCTGATTCCTATTGTTTTTAGCTTTTTGCCCAACCCTTCAGTTAAACACATTAAACATATACAAAATAAACGTACCAATAAAGTGTTGGGTAAAGTAGATTATTGGGTTCACCATTATCGCAAAACAATCTATGCAATTGTGATTGTAGTAGTTGCAATTTCAATATATGGAATAACATTAATGAAGCCATTGGGCTATGTAGTGGATGATTTACCTGAAAAAGACCCTGTTTTAATTGATTTAAAATATTTTGAACAAAAATACAATGGTGTTTTACCATTTGAAATTAGTATTGATACCCGAAAACCGAATGGTGTTTTTGCAGATGGTGGCAAGACGTTGTACAAAATAAACAAAATGCAAAAATTGTTTAAACAATATCCAGAGTTTTCAAATGCATTGTCTGTTGTTGAAGGAATTAAATTTTTTAATCAAGCATATAATGATGGCGAAACAAAAAGCTATCGTTTACCAGGAGCAATGGAACTTCAAAAGCTCGCTGATTTTGCAAATACAGAAACAAAAGGTAAACAGGATCAGTTTGCGGCCTTTATTGATTCTACCAAACAGTTTACAAGGGTAAGTATTCAAATGGCAGATGTTGGCTCTATCCGAATGAAAGAGTTGGTAGATGAGTTACGCCCTCGAATAGACACTATTTTCAATTTTGATTATGATACAAATACATGGGTTACAGCCGAAAGCAAATACAATGTGGTACTTACCGGTAGTAGCTTAATGTTTTTAACCGGAAATAGATTTTTAGTTCAAAATTTATTAGAAAGTGTTTTGTTGGCAATTATTTTAATTGCAATTGTACTTTACACTTTGTTTATGTCGCCACGAATGATTTTTATTTCTGTGATTCCTAGCTTAGTACCTTTGGTAATAACGGCTGGATTAATGGGCTTTTTTCATATTTATTTAAAACCAAGTACGATTTTAATTTTTAGTATTGCCTTTGGCATTGCTTCGGATGGGACACTTTATTTTTTAACGAAATATCGTCAAGAATTTAAACAAAATCAGAATAATATTTCAAAAACAGTTTCATTAACTATAAAAGAAACGGGAGTAAGTATGATTTATACTGCTATTATTTTGTTTTGTGGCTTTGGAATATTTACAGCTTCTAGTTTTGGAGGAACAGCAGCTCTTGGTATTTTAATTTCGGTGACACTGTTAATTGCATATTGTTCTAACTTAATCTTATTGCCTTGTTTTTTATTGTCGCTTGAAAAACGCTTAACAAATAAAGCATTTATTGAAGAACCATTGATAGATGTTGATGAAGATGAATCAGCAGATGACGAAGATATTTAAAAGATTATAAAATAAATTAATTACAAATGAAAGGAATTATTTTAGCTGGAGGTAGTGGAACTCGATTACACCCTCTAACATTAGCAGTAAGTAAGCAATTGATGCCTATTTATGATAAACCAA
>JAEUTT010000548.1 GCA_016787165.1 Bacteroidia bacterium
GAAGGAAAAGTAAAATCAATCATGGCATTTGGTGCTTTTGTTGAGTTTATGCCTGGCAAAGATGGTTTATTACATATTTCAGAAGTAGAACACCGTAGATTAGAATCAATGGATGGTGTTTTAAAAGAAGGTGAAAAAATACAAGTGAAACTAATTGGAGTAGATCCTAAAACAGGAAAATTCAAATTATCTCGCAAAGTATTATTACCAAAACCGGAACAAACACCAGCTCAAAACTAATAAGCTATAGTTTATATAACAAAAAAGCCTCACAGAAATGTGGGGCTTTTTTATTACTTCACTACTAAATACAAGTGCTTTTATTGTTAATCAAATACCATTATAATAAACATTATGTTAAATAGTATTATTATGATAATCAATTAGTTATTATTTACAAGCACTTCTCTCTTCCAAAAAACAAACCCATTCTTACGGTACAACTCTTTTAAAAAAGGATGATTGTTTTTAATGTCGTTGGCTAGATTTATTTTACAAACAAAATATACTGGCTTATCTATTTCTCCAGCAAGTAACCAATTCATGTCGTAACTATTTGCATTAGTTGGTTTGCGTTTAGCTGTATAAAATAAATGTGCGTAACTTTTAAATCCAATCGTTTCTACATAACAATCTTCTGCTTGTAAACTTTCGTAAAATTCAATCGCTGCTCCTTGTGAATACTGTTCAATTTTAGGTGTTATCATCACCGATGCACTATTGATAACCACAACACTTAATAAAAAAACACCCACCAAGCCCATTTTTAGCTTTCCTTGATGAATAAACCGTAACATAATTGCGGTGCCTATTATAAAACCAAGTCCAATAAGCCATTCAAACCCTGTCCAGCTGACAGTAGCCTTTAAGTTTTCAATCGCAAACGCATCTTTTATTAAATTAGCTTCAATTATTGGGGTTTTATATTTATCTATTATTGGAAGTGCAGCTACAGCAATTCCTATTACTGTTGCAATTAGCATCAACAATACAGTGTATAGTTTTTTCCAGCGTAGCTCTCCGTTTATTAATTTATAAGCAACGTATACTGCCAAATAGCTCAAAGGGAAATAGCACAATGATGAATAATGTACTATTTTGGTTTTAACAATACTAAACAATATAAGTACAACCCAAAATAAAATCAACATCCAACGTTTAAAATGCTTTTGTGATGGAACATCTAAATTGTCTTTTTTAAACGCTCCTAAAGCAATTATCGATAAAGGGAAACAACCTACCAACAAAACAATCCAATGGTAAAAAAACGGGCCTCCGTGTCCTGCATCTTGTGTTTTAAATAAACGTACTTGGTATACAAAAAACTCAATAATTATATCTGAATGTCCTGTAAGTGCTAACATAATAAACCACAAACTACCAACACTTAATAATGTTAAGCCATATATAAATAATTGTTTAAATGAAATAATGGATTGAAACCTGTTTAGAACAAAAAATACAGTAAAACATAATCCAAACACTAGCAATGCTACCGGACCTTTAGTCATGATGGCAATACCTATAAATAAAGCCGATAGAACAATATTTTTATTGCCTTCACTCCTATTGTGTGAAAAAAGGATAAAATAGTAAATGCCCAAAAAGATAAAAAGGTTAAACCAAGGATCTATAATTCCTGACTTAAAATAAAAATGCGGTAAAAATGAACCTGCGTATATCAAAGTCCATAGAATGCCAAAACGCTTATCTACTAACTTTCGGCCTATATTAAATAACACATTCAAGGTTATTATTCCACAAATAGCATTTGGGAAACGAGCTGCAAATTCATTAACACCAAACATTTTCATAGATAATGCCTGCATCCATATAAAAACAGGAGGCTTTTCCCAAAACGGCTGATAGTTAATGGTAACCGAAAAATAATCATCCGTAACAAGCATTTCGCGAGCACATTCGGCAAAGTTTATTTCATCCCAATCAAATAAATGAACATTTCCTAAAAATGGGATAAACAACAATGCAGCAATAAGGCTTATTAATGCATTGTATTTTATAGTTACAAGGTTCATTTTTGTTATTTATTAAAAAAATGAAGCACAGATTTATCAAGCCATGCTTTATTACTTTGTTGAATAAAGCAATATACAGGAATTGTAAATAGCACACCAACTAATGAACCTGCATATATGTCTTCAAAAAAATGTTGCGACAAATAAACCCTTGAATAGCCTACCATTATAGCAATAAAAAACAATAAGAGTTCTATTGATTTGTTCTTAGTTATTAATGCTAATGAAAAATACAAGGAAAAAGCGCATGTAGTATGTCCTGATGGAAAACTGTTGAAATAATAATTATCCACTCCAGGAACTAAATATAAATCATGAATACCTTCAAAAAATTTTTTAGGTCGTGTTACATCATCAAAAACAGTATGCTTGAGTAACTGAGTAACGCCTGCCGAAAATAAATTACTGATTCCGATAAGCAATGCATATCTATATTTTACAGAAAGAAAAATAATAAAAACCAACAATGCCATAATGCCATCACCTAAATACGTAGCATAATAAAATAAAGGATCTAATAAATTATGGTGGTATTGATTCAGCGCAATATGTAAATCGTGTTTTGACGTTAATAATAGCAAAACACCTCCTGTTATAATAAACAGAAGGTAAAATGCTAAAAATATTCGATTTTGATTAATGATTGTTTTCACAGAAATTATAGGTCGCAAAAATAGTACGTATTACTTGCAATTAATAGTGTTTTTTTTTTTA
>JAEUTT010000551.1 GCA_016787165.1 Bacteroidia bacterium
AAAAAAAATTATTCTCCGCAAATGCTTTATCACCATCAGCTATTAACTGCTTTGTTTTTTGAGCACTTAATGGCGATAATATTAAAATGAAAAAAAAGAGAAACAAAAATTCTTTTTTCATACTAAAGATGGGAGATTACATATAAATTGGACATACTCGTTTTTTAGCTACAAAAGGAACTATTTTTTTGAAAATATAAATAACCGATATTTCAAATCCACCTCTTCTATTAGTTGCTTCAATTAATTTAGAGGTATTAAAATCATAACTCACTCCTACATTAAAATTTTTGTAATCCATATTAGCAGCCACAATAAATGCATCTTTTACTCGGTAAAATGCACCTAAAGAAACTGCCGTTTCCATTCCGTTAATAGGTTTTAAATGGTATTTACCAAATAAGCCTAAAAGTGTTTCATTAAACTTTCCTTGATTTTGATACATAAACGATGGCATTACATCCAATTGAGCTGCAACAGGCACTTGTACCAAAGCGCTTACATTAAATTTTCTATCTAAGCGAATGGCATTGTTATTAAAAAAAGATTGTTTAGGAGCATTTAAATGCAATGCCGAAAATCCAACATTTACTTTTGTACGATTATTTTTACGCCAAACATAAGCCAATCCAGCACCTAAATCAAAATAAGTAATGCGTGTTCTCGAAAAATTTTCGCCACTTGATAATCCGGCATTGTAGTTATCACCATCATACTGATTATCAAAAGTAAGTGCATTTACGTCAAAACTTTTAGTTGTTATTCCGGGTTGAATACCCACAGAAACAAAGTGAGTGGAATCAGAATTTAATTGTTTAATATAAGCACCCGATAAAAAAACTTGTGTAGTGCTAAAACGAGAATCGCCTGCTTTATCTGTATTTACAAGCAAGCCAACTGCAGGCAAGCCTTTTTCCATTTTAGTTTTTAAACGAGTATCGGTAGATATTGAAAATGTTTTGTACGGAACCGGAATTGCCGACCACTGACTACGATAATTACCCACAAAACGCCAATCACCATTAAACAAACCTGTTTGAGCAGGATTTAAATTTTGAGGCGATGCATTGTATTGCGAAAAATGAATATCCTGAGCATAAGTATTAATGATACCAATGCTCAACATTAAAAGCAATATGTAATTATACTTTTTCATTTATCTGATTAAAGTTGTATTTCCTTTCTTTTTCAGTTCATCACCATTTAAACATTTGACTCTTAAATACCATGCAAATACTGCCGGATCGGCTTTCATACCTTTAAACATTCCATCCCATCCTTTGGTGATATCATTGGTTTCAAAAACCATTTCACCCCATCTATTATAAACAGCAAAATACAATTCCTGCACTACACTGCTTCTTACATATAAAATATCATTTTGTCCATCACCATTAGGCGTAAATGTATTAGGCACAAACACATCTTCGGTTCTGCATTTCATATTAATTACATAAATGGTAATAGCCACACTTCGTGAGCAGCCTAAACTATCTGTTATTGTAGCCACATAGGTAGTAGTTTCTGTAGGTGCTACAATAGGATTAAAAGAGGTAGGATTAACCATTCCGTTTGTTGGCACCCAACTAATCGTTAAAGTAGTATCTGTTATTGCATGCAATGTAGTAAAGGCTCCTTCGGCAATGGTATCATTATCGGCATTTACCGAAAGTGGATACAACAATGGATTATTGATAAATACAGTAACATTTTGTGTCTGCAAACAAGTATCACCATTTGCATTAATGGTAGTAATATCCACGGTATAGGTGGTGGTTGAACTTGGACTAGCAATTGGATTAGGAATAGTAGTGCTGCTTAAACCCGCTGCAGGCGACCAACTGTATGCCACACCACCACTTGCAGTAAGCTGAGTGGTAGCACCCAAACAAATTCGTGCATTCGGACTAATAGAAGTATTTGCAATATTTAAATCTACCAATAATGAAGAAGTATCTCTACAACCAAAAGAATTTTCGGTAATTAATGTTACATCGTACACTCCTGCCGAACTATAATTGTGTACAGGATTTTGAACGGTAGAAACCGGACTGCCATCATCAAAATTCCATTGCCATAAAATTGGACCAACATAAGATGAATCAACAAATGTAACGGTGTTAGAACAAGCTGTTACATTAAAATCAAAATCAGAAGTAATAGAAGGATGCACCGTTACATATTGGTAAGCAGTATCCCATACATTACAACTGGCTGGGTTAAAAATGTACAACTGCACTAAATATGTTCCCGCATTAGGATAAGTTCTGATAGGATTATAATCGGTAGAAGTAGTATCGCCATTTCCAAAATCCCAAAAATAACTACCACCCGGTGTACTTTGATTTTCGAACTGAATAGTTAATGGTGCACAACCACTGATATAATCTAAAGTAAAATTAGCATCGGCAATAGGTATTTGAAAATCGAATTTAAATGTTCCGTTATTACAATTTGAAGAAGCATTTATTCCTGTTGAAGAAACTCCAGGTGTATAAGGAACATAAGTAGGTGAAGTATAAGGCCATGAACCCGGTGTAACCGGGAAATCATCATTGTTTGCACATCCTGCGCATACCGATTGATATATAATTCCTTTTTTATCAAAACGGCTGGTACCTCCATCCACATGTTCCCAACTGGTACCACCACCAAAATAAGTGGCGTACAACAATGATGTAGCATCCGTAGAAAGAACAATTAAATAAAAATTAAATCCATCAGTAATTGATTGAATAGCATCTGCAGTAAGAGGCATATTATTCGTTGGTGTTCCATTTAAAATATGTCCACCCCAACCCGACACATAAATATTTTCGCAGTAATCTACCAAAAAGGCCGCAGGAGAAATATTAATGTTACCATTTCCATTTCCAAAATTAGTGGTGAAAATTTGAGTATTTAAATCATTGTTTAATTTCCAAATAAACTGCTTACTATTGGGGTTAGAATACACACCACTTGATACAGGCATATTGCCAAGTGTTTGACCCAAAATATACACATCAAAATCTTTATCTAATTGAATAAAAAATGATTGGTCATAGGCGTTGGTTCCTATGAAAGTAGACCTTAACAAGCTTGTTCCATCATTTTTAATTTTTGTTACAAAACCATCAGTAACACCACCATTGTATGTTGTAGAAAGTGAGCCTACTGTAATTGGAAAATTACTACTGGAAGTACCACCTGTAACATATACATCTGTTGAATCATCAATAGCTAAAGCATAACAAGCATCATCAGTAGTACCTCCAAGGTAAGTACTCCAAAGTAAGGTTGTTAAATCAGGATCAAACTTAAATACTACACCATCCAAACCACCTGCTTTTGCAGTTTGAAAAGCGCCTGTTGTTGTTGGAAAATTGGCAGAATACGTACAGGATGCTACATAAAAATTTCCAAAGTTATCTACTTGTATTTCGCCTCGGTAATAATCGCCATAATTATAAGCAGTAACAGCACTTGAATTTACTCCATCATTTAAACTACCACCAATATAGGTGGAAGCCAATAAATTAGTTCCTGTAGAATTAAACTTAGCAACAAACAAATCAGTACCATTGGTATAAGTAGTCCCATTAGAAACATAACTCAAAGATGTTCCACCTCCAAAAGTATTATCGTATGCACCGGCAGTAATCGGAAAATCATTTGAACCGGTAATACCATACATCATTAGTTCATCTTGTGCATTTACTATTAAACTATTTACAACCTCGGTACTATTGGCTCCACCCAAGTATGTAGAGTATTGTAAAAAAGTACCCGATGAATCGTATTTGGTAATCACTACATCGGTTCTTCCGGATGCTACAATACCATTGTACGTAACATCGTAGGCACCTAAAGTTGTTGGATATCCTTGACCAAAAACCATTCCTCCTGAATATAAATTTCCAAAAGCATCATACGTTGCTGTCATTCCAAAATTATCGGCAGTAGAACCCGAAGAGCAAGCAAACACCAAAATAGGATCAATGATTAATTCTTTTCCTTTATCATATCCATTAGGAAAATTAAACGATAACACTGTTCCGTTTAAAACAAACTCACAAGGCACTTCTACTTTTCTGCTTCCAAACCATTGAAAAGCAAAAGGTTTTTGCTCAGTAATTTCAGTTACCGTAGTTTTTATTTTAAGTGCGCCTTTTTCTAAATACAACATATCTACTCCTTCGTAGCTCAATTGAATTTGAGAAGCATCGGCTTGTGGGGCAACAATAAAATTATATTTCAAGCCATTTTTCATTCCCAGCAATTGTAAATCAATACCGGAATATAAATCATCATATACTACTTCTTTGTAATTTTTCACATCACCTGCCCATTTGTTTTTATCGTTACCTATAAAAAAATTACAGTA
>JAEUTT010000565.1 GCA_016787165.1 Bacteroidia bacterium
TGAAAAGGCGTTGAAAAAAACCACCTTCTTTTTCTTTTCCTCTTTGAGCGAAAGATACTGATGAAACACTAATAAAAAGGATGGCTAACAAAAAGTATTTTTTCATTTAAAATCTCTCGCTTATAATTTTTTAGAGTCACAAATATAGATAATTGTTTTATATTTTTTTGTTCTCGAAAAAAAATATGTATTTTGGTACATAATTACATCAAAACCCTAAAAAATAATGAAAAAAATAGTGCTTTCTACCCTTGTTGCCCTTGTTTTTGCAACAGTAAGTTCTTGTTCTGGCAAAAAAACCGAGACCCAAAACGAACAAAATCAGTCGGTTGAGCAATATCAATGCCCAATGAAATGCACCGAAGAGATTTTTGATAAGGCCGGAAAGTGCCCGGTATGTGAAATGGACTTAGAAAAAATAAGTAATAGTTAATTTTCAAAAATAATATATAATGAAATAGCCATGTTTGAAAAACATAATTGCGTAGCACTCAACGAAACCTTTATAAATTAAACACGATTGAGTTAAACAAAAACGACTAACTTTTCAAACTGGCGTATTCCATCTGACAATTTAAAAACAAATTATAGACATATGAAAAAATTTATCACGCTCGTATTTAGTTTGTCATCATTTTTAATGCTAGCCCAAACGTATAATAGCCCCGAAAGCATAGAGTTTGATTATGCGAACAACAGATGGTTTATTGCAAATAATGGTGGAAACAATATTTTAACCCGCAACAGTAACAATGGTACGCTTGCTGTTTTTGTGGCAACAGGCTTTTCGGGTGGTGGTCCGCATGGTTTAGAAATAGTAGGTGATACACTTTATGCTTGTGCAGGTAACAGTTTAAGGGCTTATAATATTAATACAGCTGCTTTGGTTTTTAACATCAATTTGGCGGCTACTTTTTTAAACGGTATCACACATGATAATGTAGGCAACTTATACATTACCGATTATAGTGGGAACAAAATTTACCGTTTTAATACCAACACACGTCAGTTTAATACTTTTGTTTCATCCGGTATTTCTAGCCCTAACGGAATTATATTTGACCAACCAAACAATCGTTGTGTGTTTGTACAATGGACAGGTGCTATTAGAGCTGTTTCGTTAGTAGATTCTACCGTTACTACACTTGTAGCTTCTTCAGGCTTGAGTAGCATAGATGGAATTACAAAAGATGGCTCAGGAAACTATTATCTTTCATCATGGAGCCCAACACGCATTACGCGTTATTCTAATACATTTACATCTCCAACAGCAGTTGTTACAACAGGCTTAAGTAGTCCGGCAGATATATTTTATAATGTATTAACCGATACATTGGGTGTTCCAAATTCAGGAAGCGGAAACAATACAACATATCATTATTTTGGAAGTCCAACAGCAATAGCAGAAAGTAATCTAGAAAACGAGTTCAATATATCGGTATTTCCTAATCCAATTAAAAAATCGGCAACTGTTACATTTGTATTGCCAAGTGATCAAAAAGTTTCTGTAAAATTATTTGATGAAAAAGGAGCTTTGGTAAAAGTTGTTTCAGAAGAAAAACAGTATAAAGGACAAAACACATTGTTTGTTTCAAAAGAAAATCTTTCGGCAGGAAATTATTATTTAAGCTTTATGTTTGAAAACAATAAACAGCAAATACAAAAATTAATTATTGCAGAGTAACAAAAAAACCCAAGAAATTTTTCTTGGGTTTTTTTGTATTTTATTCAGACTATTCTTTTTTGTTGAACAAATCAAATTTTCCGGCAACTCCAAACTCAAAATAAACGCCTCCCATGTTCCATGTTGCACCATCGGCTTCTGTCCATTTTTTCTCGTATTTATCTACCATTTCCATTTTGTTGAACAAGTGTTTGTTGTAGCCAACACTTAAAAACATTCCAACATATTTACCAAAATAAATGTGTGGTGAAACATGCACATTTAAAATTCCACCATTTGCTTTAAGCGATTCTTTTTCGCTGATATTTCCGCCAAAAGAACTTAATCCATAACCAACACCAATTGGTAAATCGAATTTGTCGCCTTTGTTTGCTAAATGAAAGTTTACACGAAATACCATGTCGTTTCCTCTTAATTTGTAGTTGCCAGATCTTCCATAGGTTCCTCTTCTGTATCTAACGCCAACACCTAAAAAACGTGCAATACCAAAATCGGCATTAAATGCAGGACCAGAACCAACAATTCCAATTCCAGAATGATTTTCTTGATTGATTGGAGAATAACTTCTGATACCATAAATACCAAAACCAACGCCTAAATCAGCTGTAATGGTTCCAAACTGATACGATTGTGCTTGTGAGTTAAACACACAAATTGTTGCGAATAAAGCAATAAATAATTTTTTCATAGATATATTTTGATTGATAATAGCGGAGCAAATATCTGTTAGAATAACTGAATGCTAAAACCAAAAACTAAATAATCTTACTTTTTAATGATTTGTTTTTTGAAATTGCTCTTCTTTTTAACAAAAGGCTTTTTTACTCTTACCTCTGGGTTATAAGCAGGTCCTTCGCCAAGCTCAGCAGGCAGGGGAAGCTTTTTTATTTCAGCATCAATAAGTGCTTCTATTTGAGCAAATTTTTGCTGGTCAAACTCATTTATAAAAGTAAGTGCAACACCAGTAGAGGCAGCTCTTGCAGTTCGTCCAATACGATGAATATAATCGGCCGGGTCGCCTGGTACATCATAATTAATCACCAATGAAATATCTTCAATATCTATTCCACGAGAGAGAATGTCGGTAGCAACCAATATTTGTAATTGTTTGCTTCTGAAATTTCGTAAAACCTCTTCGCGCTCAAGTTGCTCTAAATCAGAATGAATTGCTTTTGCTTTTAAGCCTGCTTTTATTAAATCACGTTCAAGCTCCTTTACTTTTTGTTTGGTCGACAAGAAAATAATTACACTATTTAATTCTTCATCTTTTCCTTTTAGTAAAAATTTTATTAAATTATTTTTTTGTGTATCGTAAGTTAAATATGCTCCTTGAATTACTCCTTCGGCAGGCTTTGATAATGAAATGCTAATTTGTTCGGGATTGTTTAATAGTTTGGTTGCAAGTGCGCGTATTTTGGGTGCCATTGTTGCCGAAAACATTAATGTTTGTCTGTTTTTTGGTAAGTAAGTGGTTATTTTTATAATGTCATCCACAAAACCCATGTCTAACATACGGTCTGCTTCATCTAAAATCAAGTGTTGAAGCTGATCTAATTTCACATAACCCATGTTTAAATGAGCCATCAATCGTCCCGGAGTAGCAATAATAACGTTTGCTCCTTGTGTTAATGCTCTTTTTTCTGTTTCAAATGCACTGCCATCGCCACCACCATAAATGGCTAATGAGCTTACAGAGGTGAAGTATGAAAAGCCTTGTAATGCTTGATCAATTTGTAGGGCTAATTCTCTGGTAGGCACAACAATTAATGTATTTGTTGATTCGGTAGGGTTTGCAGTAAGTTTATTTAATACAGGTAAAAGAAAAGCGGCCGTTTTGCCGGTTCCTGTTTGTGCGCAACCAATTAAATCTTTGTTGCTTAATATAATTGGAATAGCTTGTTCTTGAATGGGCGTAGGGTTTTCAAAACCCATTGAATCGAGTCCTTCTTGTAGTGAGGGCTCAAAGTTAAAATCGATAAATTTCAATGTAATACAGTTTATTTTGTACGAAGATAACACATATTTTCTATTAACATTAAGTTTACGTGCCTTAACATAACCTTCATGTAAGTTTAATTTTTAGTTCTCATCCTTAAAAAATGCTTGTTTTATTTTTGTGCCAGAAAATTTAATAAAATGAAAAAACAGTTTTTAAGCCTCTTGATTCTTGTTTGTAGCACTTTTGCATTTGCAGGAGAAACAACTAATTTAAAAGATTCAGAAAAAGCAAACACAAAAATTGTTTCTGGTAAGGTTGTTGACAAACAAACAGGCGAAGAACTTGCAGGCGTTGAAGTTAAAATTGCCGATAAGGTTTATCTTACCGATTTAAATGGAAATTTTTCTGCCTTAATTCCCACAAAAAATACAACTGTAGCTGTTTCTTTTGTTTCTTATAACAGCAATGCCGTTGAAATTAACCCATTTTCATATCAAGCGCTTGTAATTGAGCTAGAATCAAAATAAGCACTTTCTTTTCAGAGGCAATTTCTAAAAACGTTACACACGCACCAGTGTTAAATTTACATTAACTTAACATTAGAAAATATTTATGCACTTGTAACATAAATCTTAAAACTTTTATCTATTCCTTTGCGTAAGAGTTAGTAATCATTAAATCCTTAACGCCATGAAAAAAATAATCTTATCACTTGCCCTAAGCTTTATAGTAGCTTCAGCAACACAGGCTCAAGATCTTGGTCAAACAATTACGCCTGCAAATGTAGGCAAGAGCATTGTTATAAAGGATGGTTTATACTACACCGAAAACGGAAAGCTTTATTCAGGTGTGTATACAATAAATGAAAACGGAAAAAAGAAATCAGAAATAGAGATTAAAGAAGGAAAGGCAAATGGCAAAGCAACTTACTTTTATGATAATGGCAATGTAATGGAAACGGGAACCTTTACAAACGCTGAAAAAAACGGAGAATGGTTACGTTGGGATGAAGCAGGAAAAAAAATAGCACAAGCATTTTATGTTGGTGGTAAAAAAGACGGCTTATGGATAGTATGGGATAGCAATGGAACAAAACGCTATGAAATGAATTATGCGATGGGAGAAAAGGTTGGAAAATGGATGATGTGGGACGAAAAAGGAAATTTAATCAGCGAAAAAGAATACAATACAATTTAAAAAAATCGTTTAATAAAATAAAAGGCAGGGTTCGTAACACTCTGCCTTTTTATTTTGAAGAAAACGATGAAATAGCTTTCTCTGGAAACCTCAAATCGGTAAGCGTATATAAAAAAGCGACAATATCTTTTATTTCTTGTGCGTTTAATTTTAAATTTCCTAATTCTTCGGTATTAATATTTTCTACACATTCTGGTTTCCCAAATTTTCCATTATCACGTTCATTATAAAAGGAAACAGCATCTTCCAATGTTTTTATGCTTCCGTTGTGAAAATATGGAGCTGTTTTGGCTACATTTCGTAACGATGGAACCCTGAACATTCCATTTGCTTTTTTATCGTTTACAATTTTACCCAATCCTAAATCTGGATTATTTTCATTTCCTGGAACCCCAATATTATCGTAAGTAAAATCTGTAAACAAAACAACTCCGGTAATTTTATCTGGAGCAGAAGGGTGGCAGGCAGCACAGTTGCCCTTTTGGGGATCATTAAAGAGTTTTAGTCCTCTAGCTTCTTGTTCTGTTAAGCTTGCTTTGCCGGCCAAGTAACAATCGTATTTGGATGAAAAGGGGTTTGCCTCTCTGCTTTCCTCATATTCTTCAATGCTTTCAAGAATTGCATTAAATGCATTTTCGGTGTTATTAAAAATAGAGGGTCCAAAAACGGACATGAATAATTTCGAATAATTAGAAGATTTTACTTTTTGAACAATTAAACTTTTATTTTGATTGTTCATTTCTAAATGATTTAAAAGAGGACCTTCTGCTTGTTTTGCGAGTGTATTTGCTCTTCCGTCCCAAAACAAGCCTCCAACATAAGTTTCATTAATACTATCAAAAAATAAATAGGGTGAAAAAGTGCTGTACGATATCGAGGGAGTGTTTCTTGTTCCATGTAATTCCTTAATTGCTCCTAGTGAAAAGGCCACATGTGTGGAATCTGTAAATGCTACAGAGGGGTTATGGCAACTTGCACATGATTGCCCAAAAGGATTTGAAAGCGAAGGATCAAAAAAAATATTTTTACCAATTAATTGTATAGGCGACAATGGGTAATTATGGGTCGTTTCATTTAGTTGGGCCGAAGTATTTGTTTTTTTAACTCCCCAACTGATAACGAATGCAAAAGTTAAAATGCAAATTACATAAGCAATATATTTTTTCATTTTATCAAAAATAAATGGATGTGTTTGGCAGTTGTTTTCGAATTCGATTTTTTTCTGTTTCTGAGATTGGGTTTCCTACAAGAAGCAATGTTCTTAAACTTTCTAATTTGTTTATATTCTCTGGGAGTTTTTCTATTTGATTATTGCTTAAGGCTAATAGCTCAATATTTTTCAGATCGCAAACAGACTCCGGCAAAGATTTTAATTTGTTATTATTTAAAATTAGGGTGTTAAGTTCTTTAAGTTTACCGATTTCGGAGTCTACTTTTTCTAACTTGTTTGACTCAAGATTTAAATGCTTTAAGCATTTTGTTTGAGAAATAAATTTTGGAAAACTCGCAAGTTCATTATAACTCATATTAAGAAAGGTGAGCAATTTAAGCGAACATCTTTTATTTTCTTCAACCGTTTTAATTTTATTATATGACAAATCAAGTGTTGTTAATTTTTTTAGTTTAAATAATTGTGTTGGAAAATTTTCAAATAAGTTTTCTTCGAAGCGTAAATTTTCAATCTGCTTAAGCTTTCCAAACTCATTGGGCAAAAACGCTAATTGATTTCTTGAAAAATCTGCGATTCTTAAATGGCTTAATTTTTTAATTTCTGCCGACAGGCAATTAAGTTTGTTTTGTCGGCAGTTTATTTCCATTAAATTTTTTAATGTATAAAATGATGCCGGTAGTTTTTCCAAATGATTTTTCATTAAGTTAATCATTTGTAATTCTTTCAGATGTACAACATCTTCTGTAAGCTCAACTAAATTTGTTTGTCTAAGGTTTAGTATATAAACCTTTTCTCTTGATGATATGGCTTCGTTCACGGAATAATAAACTTTTTTATTCCAGTAAGGAAAATAAGGGTTTTCTTCTTCTTGCGAATCTGTTTTTGGTATAAAACCGAATAAAAAAAGGACGATGCTTAATGCAATAATTTTTTTCATTGTTTTTTAATAATTAACAAATGGCTTAAACAGATTAATGTTTAAGCCATTTGTTGGTATTGCCTTTTAGTTAAAAATTATTTTTATTGTTTTCGTTTCATCCGAAGTAGATATTTTTACCCAATAAGTACCAGAAGATAAATTCAGTGTAGATTTATTTATCTCTATACTTGTATTTCCCGTAGAAACTTTTTGTTTATTCATAAGAACAATTTCTCTACCGGTAATATCATAAATACTTATTGTTATGATTGATTCGTTGGCGGTTTGAATGTTTACAAATGTTTGTTCATTAGCCGGATTTGGATAAACGTTAGCACTTGTTCCGTTTGTAAATGTTGTAAGCAATGTTGCTAAACTTACATTTACATCTGTAGAGGCTGTATTTGAGCAACCATTTACATCAGTATATGTGTAGCTTATTGTATACGGCCCTCCAACTCCAGCAATCATCGGATCAAAAACACTTCCATTAACTCCTTGTCCGGAGAATGTTCCACCTGAAGGCGTTCCTACAATTGAAACTGCTGCATCGGAAGACATATAGTTTGTGTTTAATCCACTAATGCCTACATTAGGCAAAGGGTTAATAACAACTGTTTCGTTTGTGGCTATGCTAACACATCCATTTACTGCTTGTGTCGCATAATAAACTCCTCCTGCCATTGGAGTAAAATTATTTCCTGAAGCTATTGTTGATGTTAAGTTTGCATCATTGTACCACATTACATTTATTCCGCTTGCTGTTAATGGCTGCATGATATCGCCAACACAATAGCTATTTGTTCCGGTTATTACAGGAGCACTTGGCTGTGCATTAATAAATAGTGAAACGGTGCTTGGCAGACTTGTACACATATTCGCGTCCGTTTGGGTTAAGTAATATGTATATACCCCAGGATTGGTATTGCCCGTATTAAAGCTGTTTCCACTTGATACCAATGCTGTTAAAGCTAAATCGTCATACCAATTAATAGCTGTTCCTATCGCTGAAAGAGAAGGAATGCTTTCGTACTCACAAACACTTTCGTTGGATGAAATAGGTGCAAGAGGTAAAGCATTGATTGTTAAACTAGCCGTAGCAGCAACACTAACACATGTATTCGCATCTGTTTGAGTAGCATAGTACGTGTAAACGCCCGCTCCGCTATTGTTTGGTGTAAAACTATTTCCTGTTCCAACCGAATTTGTAAGCGAAGAGTTTGAATACCAAATAATATCCGTTCCTATTGCATTAAGAGTATTATTGCTTTCTGATTCACAGTTACTTGCACTTGAAGTTATTGGTGCGCTAGGTAAAGAACTAATTGTTAAAGTTGTTGTAGCAGCAGTGCTAATACAAGTATTTATATCTGTTTGTGTTGCGTAGTAATTGTATGTTCCTGCTGATGTATGTCCTGTATTAAATGCATTTCCTGTTCCAACCAAATTTGTTAAAGCAATATCCGAATACCAATTAATATTATTTCCCGTTGCTGTTAAGTTAGGAATAACAGTTGTTTCACATACACTTATATTATTTGTTGTTGGTGCAGCAGGGAGTGCATGAATCGTTTCAACAACTGTTGTTGCTGTGCTTGTGCAGCCGTTTGCATCTGTTTGTGTTGCATAATAGGTTGATGACCCTACTGCGGAATTTCCTGTATTAAATGCATTGCCTACAGCTATCTGGTTTGTTAAATTAGAATCGGAATACCAAATAATGTTTGTTCCTGTTGCAGATAAAGGAGCAAGTGCTTGACCTTCGCAATAGTTTGTGTTTGTTGCTGTAGGTGCGCTAGGTAATGTATTTACATTTACTGTAATATTATCAGTATTTGTTCTTCCATTTAATCCTGTTACTGTAACCGAATATGTTCCCGGGTTTGTAACTGTTATTGTTTGAGAAATTTCTCCGGTGCTCCAAGAGTAAGCCGAGTGTCCTGCTCCGGCATCAAGTGTAACAGCTTGTCCTTGACAAACAGTTTGATTTGCGCCAAGTTCAATATATGGAATTGCAGCCATATTTCCTAAATGGTCTTTGCGTGCAATAACAATAGTGTAGGCTCTATTAAATACTTGGTTCGTTCCGGCAGCATCCACATTTACAAATGTATTTCCGGAATTCGGATGTTGAATAGATACAAACATAAATCGTCCGTCAGGTGAAAATGTTGTACCTGTGCTTTCTGCTCCTGATGGGATTTTAGCAAACAATTCTACTTTAGGAGAAATGGTTGAATGTCCCGGTCTTACAACCCATAGTGGATTTGTATTTCCATCAATATTCACATATAAATTCCCTTCCGGATCAAAAACCAAGTTATCACAGTTTGCAAAACTACCCGTACTGGTTCCTGTGCTTGATGTGTAGGTGAAGTTTCCTCCTTGAACATAAATTTCAAAATCATTTATCCCGGAAGAATTATCGGTAAAGCGATAAACTCTACTGTCATTAGATGAAGTAAAATAAATTTTTCCATCCGAACCATATTCCACATCTTCTACTTTATTAAAACTTCTTGCACCCAAACCAGTAGATAATGAAACACAGTTGTTTCTGTCAGATTGAGTTGTATTTGGCACTTGCACCCAATAGGCGGTATTGCTCAAAAAAACATCTTGTTTTAAAACATATAATGTTCCGGCAGATAAATTTGCCTTTTGATTTGCTACAAATTTGTAAACATAGCTTGTTGAACCCGCATCTAATCCAAAATAAGATGTAAGGCTGTCTGGGGCAAAACAAATGTTTTCTTTTGTGCTTCTACCAAGTGCCCATAGTTTATCAGGCAGACCATCACTATCTTGATCTTTGATTGTTTTTGTTACCGGATCAATTTCAACATGCCAACCAACATCTTGGTAACCATCACTATTTACATCTCCCGCTGAAACATCTTCTTCGCTTGAAACAACAGTTCCCCATGGCGTTATTCCGCCAGAGCAATTTCTTACTGATTTTACAACCGAAGAGTAATCAACCGGTTGAGAGTTGTTCACCTCCCAAAGTCCAGTATGCTGATTATATGTTATTTCGAGTATTGAAACACCACCAGGGTTGTTTTCGTGGTTGATAGATAAATAACCGTGTTCACTACTGCCATTAATAGGCACATATGCTGTATAATCGTTATTGGTTGGCATGGCTGTAATGCCTGCAACAGGATTAGAGTATAAATCACCTTGTTTCATTAAGTATTGAAAGGTGTGTGTGGATGGAATAACAAGTTGCCCCGTTTGAGCTCCTGCAGGAACTGCAGTATAACAATTAAATGAAAGAGGGTTTGAGCATTGTGTGTTTCCTGCAAAAGGCGTTGCAGCTTCTTTTAACTCTAGTTCAAAAAACATATCAGAACTTGTTAGGTTTACTTGATGTGCCTCAACGGCAAAAACATTATTTCCATTTTGTAATAAATTTTTATTTATACTTACTGTTAACCATGCGGCAGTGCCTACGGTTACATTTGCAAATGTGTTATAAGCAATTGTTCCTGTTGGCATATTAACTCTGGCCGCCTCAACACCATTTACATATACAACAGCCCCATCGTCAATAAATAGTCTTGCATCAAGCGTATAAGCAAACAAAGAGGTATCGGCAATAAAAACATTTTTTCTAAAATAAGTTGTTGGATATTTAGCGGAGGTGTTTGGGCCAAAGCTTATTGTTGTGTTTTCTAATTTGGTATTGGTTGCGCCTGTTGAGTATCCTAAAATCGACTTTCCACTTAACCAGGTCGCATCATTAAATAAGGGAGCATACCAAGCAGTTCCTTGGTCTGTTCCATTATCCAAGTATTTCCACTCATCACCTTGTGCAATAATTGTTGCTTCGGACGAAGCGGTAAGTTCAAAATTAAAACTCAAATCAGAGCTTGTTACATCGTCTTGGTGAACTTCTACAGCAATAACATTATTTCCATTTACAAGTAAAGATGTTGGGATGTTAAAGCGATGATA
>JAEUTT010000567.1 GCA_016787165.1 Bacteroidia bacterium
ATCATTTTTGAAGATTCGGAAGGAATAAAACAAGTTGAAACCACTGTTTGGGGGGTTACCGACAAACGTGTAATTTTAAAGCAAGGTGTAGTAATTCCTATCAATAGAGTGCATGAAGTGATTTAACAACTATTAACATCAATTGCTAATAATATAGTAAAAATAGCCCCGAGTTTTCGGGGCTATTTTTTTAACTTTACCACAATCAAATTATAATTATTTAAAATCCGTTTTGATTATGAAGAAATTTTGGAGTCTGTTATTGGTATCAATTATGTTTTCCAGTTTTGTTGTTGGGCAAGATAATCCAGTAAAATGGAAGCTATCAACAAAGAAAATTAACGATTGTGAATACGAATTGATTTTTAACGGCACAATAGAAGAGCATTGGCACGTATATTCATTGAATAAATTGTCAGATGATGGACCAATGCCAGCAAATATCATGGTTGATAAAGGTGTTGGGTTTGAATTGGTGGGTAAGCCAACAGAAAGTAAACCGATAAAAGCATTCGACAAAGTATTTGAGGTGGATGTAATGTATTTTGAAAAATCAGTTGTTTTCAAGCAAAAAATAAAACTCAAAACTGATAAAGAGATTGCTATAAAAGGAAAATACGAATACCAAGCCTGTACCGAAGAAAAGTGCATTTTTCCACCAGCTACTCCATTTGAATTTAAACTAACGGGCACAAGTGCATGTGTAGGAGCGAGCACTGAAAATGCAAACAACGAAAGCATTGTTGCGCCAATAGATACTACCACTCAAGTTGCAACAGCTGTGGCAAACAATACCAGCACTAAAACAACTATATCTGCTACTAATAACCAAGATGAAGAATCATCAATAGAAGGAAAAGTATGGTGGGTGATTTTTTTAACAGGTTTTGCTTGGGGTTTTGCTGCATTGTTTACACCTTGCGTATTCCCTTTAATACCAATGAATGTAAGCTTTTTTTTAAAACGTAGTCAGAATAAAGCCAAAGGTAAATTGAATGCCATCTTATATGCATTATCCATTATTATCATTTTCATTTCATTAGGATTAGCAGTATCTGCCATTTGGGGAGGTGGAGCATTACATACCTTTTCTACAAGTGCTGGCTTTAATATTGTTATCTTTTTATTACTACTAGTTTTTGCTGCCTCATTTTTAGGTGCTTTTGAAATTGTATTGCCCTCCAGTTTTGTAAATAAAATTGACAAGCAAAGTGATAGAGGCGGTTACATTGGTATATTTTTTATGGCCTTAGCCTTAGTAGTTATTTCATTTTCGTGTACTGGTCCCATGATTGGAAATGCACTAGTTGCAGCATCTACTTCCGGAAATACCTCCGGAGCTTTTTGGGCCATGTTTGGTTTTTCTGCTGGGTTAGCTTTACCATTTGGATTGTTTGCATTCTTCCCTTCTATGCTAAATTCTATGCCTAAAAGTGGAGGCTGGCTAAATACAGTAAAAGTTGTTTTAGGTTTTTTAGAACTTGCATTGGCTTTAAAATTTGCATCTAATGTTGATTTAGTTTACCAGTTAGGGATTTTAACCCGCGAAGTATTCATCACACTTTGGGTAGTAATTTTTGCACTAATGACCATTTATTTGTTAGGCGGATTTAAAACATCACATGATAGTGATGTAAAATACATTTCGGTAAGTCGTTTATTTTTTATCATCTTGTCCTTTTCTATTACTGTTTATTTAATTCCTGGATTGTGGGGAGCGCCTTTAAAATTATTCAGTGGTATATTGCCACCAGCCGAATACTCTGAATCGCCTCATGGATTTGGTGGTAACGGTCAAACAGCTCAGCACACCTCTTCGGCTATTGATGAAGAGTTTGGAAAATATATGGAAATAAACAAACACGGGGTTCCCTATTTTAAAAATGATTATGAGCATGCATTGGCTTACGCTAAAAAAGTTGGGAAACCACTCATGGTTGATTTTACCGGACATGCCTGTGCAAATTGCAGAAAAACAGAGGATTTTATTTGGCCTGATGATGGAGTATCAACTATATTAACAAATGATGTAGTATTGGTTTCATTATATGTAGATGATAAAAGAGAACTAAACCCAAATGATTTTATGAACGTATTTTGGTACGGACAAGAACGTGAGATTACCACCATTGGTGATAAATTCAAATACATGGAAGAAACCTTGTACAAACAAAGTACACAACCACTTTATGTATTGTTAGATCATAATGAACAGACATTGAATGCCCCTCGTGGTTATAAATCAGGGATTCCTGAATATATCAATTGGTTGAACGAAGGAGTAAATGAATTTAAAAAACGTGTGGGGAAATAATTACCTTTGGTTCTCGAACTGACAAACATAAAAACTACAAAACAAAATGGCATTAGAAGAAAAAATAAATGCAGACATTAAAGCTGCAATGTTAGCAAAAGAAGCTTCAAAGTTAGAAGCATTAAGAGCTGTTAAATCAGCAATATTATTATTAAAAACATCGCCTGAAGGATATACCGATGAAACAGAAATAAAGGCTTTGCAAAAGATGGTAAAGCAACGCAAAGAAACTGCGGATGTGTATAACGGACAAGGAAGAGCTGATTTAGCTGAAATAGAATTAGCCCAAGCAGCTGTTATTGAAGTGTATTTGCCAAAACAAATGACTGAAGCTGAAATAAAAACAGAAGTAGAAAAAATCATTGCTTCAGTTGGAGCAAGCTCTGCTGCTGATATGGGAAAAGTAATGGGTACAGCATCTAAAGCATTAGCCGGAAAAGCAGATGGTAAACTAATCTCTACCATCGTTAAAGAATTATTGAGTAAATAAAATTCAAAACACCATCAAACAAAAACAGCAACCAAAATGGTTGCTGTTTTTTGTTTTAACTAAATACATATTACTCCATAAACAATGCTTTTAACTCCGAAGCATCGCTAGGTTTCATTTTACCTGCCAAAATTAAGCTGAGTTGTTTTCTGCGCAAAGCACCTTCAAATCTTTTTTTCTCTTCATCTGTTTCAGGGACCAACTCCGGTACCGGAAGTGGTGAACCATTTTGATCAACTGCCACAAAAGTATAAATAGCTTCATTGGCTTTTACCTTATCTCCGGTTACCGGATCTTCTACCCATACATCAATAAACACTTCCATAGAGGTACTAAAAGCACGTGATACTTTAGCTTCTAAGGTTACCAAGCTAGCATGATTGATTGGCATATTAAAAGAAACATTATTTACGGATGCTGTTACCACTACTCTTCTACAATGACGATGTGCCGAAATAGACGCAACAATATCCATCCATTGTAATAATTGTCCACCAAACAAATTGCCTAAGGTATTAGTATCATTGGGTAGCACTACTTGAGTTTGTATAGTAAGAGAATCTTTGGGCGTTTTTGATTTCATTTGATTTTTATTAGCTGCACAAAGATAGGAGTTTTATCTGTTATGAATGTTCCATTCTTTTTCTTTGTACATTCGCATAACAATTAAACAAATTAACAAATGGATTTTTTATACATCAAAGCATTACACATTATATTTATTGTTACATGGTTTGCAGGCTTATTTTACATTGTTCGTCTTTTTATTTACCATACAGAAGCAGAGCAAAAATCGGAACCCGAAAAAAGTATTTTGCAAACACAATACAAACTAATGGAAAAACGCTTATGGTATGGCATTACCTGGCCTTCTATGATTATTACTTTAATTTTAGGTTCATGGCTATTGATTAAAAGTCCGTTTTACCTTACACAAGCATTTTTTATTTTAAAAATTTGTTTTGTGAGTTTATTAGTAATTTATCACATGTATTGCCATGTTATTTTTAAGCAACTTAAAAATGATAGTATCAAATATACTTCGTTTAAACTGAGAATATTTAATGAAATAGCCACTGTACTGCTTTTTGCGATTGTATTTTTAATTGTTTTAAAAAACAATACCAGCTTTATTTGGGGAATGTTAGGATTAATTATTTTCTCAGCCACTTTATTTTTAGCAATAAAACTTTACAAAAAAAGCAGAGAAAAAAAGGAGTAATTTATCATCTGTAAATAATAATTTGCCTTTGCAGGTGTTATCACCTGCAAATAACAGTTGAATTGTTGGTGATAACACCAACAATGGATAAATCTCAACAATGGCTAAACAATGATTTGTAAGCTTTATATACTTTATGTTTTCTTTTTTCTTGATAAAAAAGAAACAAAAAATCAAGACGGCAAAATCGCTCCCCACAAAGCTACTCGGCATCGTTTGCCGTCAATCCCAAGCGCTGCTTCGTAACATTAATTATAGTTGCAGATGCTGTTTTTATTTCAATGGTTTAGTTTGAACGTTTCATAAATATATTCCCTCTTTTTTAAAAGGAGGAAGGGGGATTTTTTATTTTTTTCAAAGAATGATTATGTGTAGTGTAACACCTACGTTAAAACATATTCAACATGACTATGCTCGCAAGCTATTTATTCTTATTTGCCTTTGCAGGTGTTATCAACTGCAAATAATAGTTGAATTGTTGGTGATAACAACAACAATGGATAAAGTAACACCAAAACCGGATAACAAAAAAATCCCGAGAGTAATCTCGGGATTTTTGTTTTTGCCTTTGCAGGTGTTATCACCTGCAAATAATAGTTGAATTGTTGGTGATAACAACAATGGCTGATATTAATTTTTTCTAATCAACTGAATGTATCCTTTTGTGCTATAATCTTTTCCTGTTACAGAAACAGCTTTCAAAATAAAGTAATAAGTTCCATCACTCAAAGGAACACCTGATGTAGAGCGTCCATCCCACTTTTCGGTTGCTGTTTGTGATTCAAATACTTTGACTCCCCAACGGTTAAAAATATCTATTTGATATTCTTTTAATCCAGCACTCGAAATAAAGAATTGATCATTCACATTATCTCCATCCGGAGTAAATACGTTTGGAATAATTACAAAATCATTTGCATCAACTGTAATGTCTCTACAAACTGAGTCGGCACAACCATTATTGCTAACTGTTAAACAAACTGTTTGTAATCCGTTTGCTGCATATGTATGGCTCGGACTAGGAAGTGTTGAACTAGCTCCATCACCAAAGTTCCATACCCATGAATTTACAGTACCTGAACTTAAATCAGAAAAGTTATATGTAAAACCAACCGATGTAGTATCAAAATTTGCAACAGGAGTTGCATTTGCTGTTACCGAACATGTTGCAGGGTCGGATGCACAACCAGCATCAGAGTTAGTAGTAACAGCTAACACACCAGAGTTTGCGCCCCAATCAATAGAAACAGAATTAGTACCCTGTCCGGATGCTATAGTTGCACCTGCAGGTGCAGTCCAAGTAAAACTAGAACCAGTTCCTGTAGCAGTAAATGTATTTCCTGTTGTATTAGCACACACATCATTACAAGCCAATACTGGCATTGCTGGTTTTACTCTTGCCAGTATGTATGGAGAATTTGAAAAATCACTCCAATTTACTTTTAACACATCATTAAAAGGAACATTTGATGTATTTACTACTGTTCCCATGTTGTTCCAGATTGCAGCAGTAGGTGTATTAAATTGAGCTAAAGCATCCCATAAACCATTGTCGGTTGCTTGATTATAAAACACATCAATACTTGCATTATCAGTACCTGCAGTTCTATTAATTTGATGATAAAATAAAGAAATTACAGTACACATTGTAGTATCTAAAGCTGCAGTAGAAAATCCATCTACAGTAGCATTGTTATTTCCTAAACGACCATTAAACACATTTGCGGATGCTGATGCCGGGGTTACTTCAATAGGACGATAACGTAATGTTCCTACACTCGAACCTGTAGGAAAGCGATAAACAGCAGTTGAGTTGGTTGCTCTTGAAAGGCTTCCACCTACACTACTACTAACAAAACCTTCTGAGCCAGGAGTAGTATTATTTGTTACGGATGTAGTGGCTGGATTTAACACAAAAAATGTTTGCGTTAATGTTTCTAATTCTCTATTGTTAATAGATAATACTCCTGCAACACCAACATTTGCATCCACACCTTGTAATGTTTTTTTAGCATTATTACCGGCTCCGGCACCTGTTAATGTTAAATTATTAAAGGTAGTTACGGTTCCGTTAGTTGAAGTAATAAATTGTTGTGTATTACCATTTAATGTAACGGTGCTTGTACCTGCATTAAATGTTGCGCTATTGCTCCAATCTTGTTCCACAAAAAATTGTCCGTTTCCTTGCATCACCGAAGCATTTGTTAAAAAAACAGAGCCTGGAGTTCCGCTATTAGCCACCGTAAGAGTTCCATCGTTTGTAAAATCGGCTGTAGCTCCATCATTCTGCAATCCACCATTTACCTGTACAATAGCACCAGTACTTGCAAAAACCTGTGCGCCATTATTAAAAAATATGGTTTGTGCTGTTGCTGAACCAAATCCTATTACAGCCATTATAACTGCAAATGATTTTAATAATCGAGTATTAGTATTATCCATAGGGAAACTGTTTAGTGTTCTGTATACAAATTTAAGCTAAAAATAAGCAAATAAGCAAGTTATTCAATTAATAAGATGCAATTAACACCTTTAAGGTTGCTTTTTAGCAATTAGCTCCATTTTTTCGCCAAAATGCTGAGCGAAGCCTCTCATTTCTTTGGCAGCTTCGGTTTCACCGGTTGCTCTTTCAAATGTATCGGCCATAGAAAGTAAAGACTGGTGATAAAATTGTTTCATTTCATCCACCATCATATCTTTTGTCCATAAATCAATACGCAATGTGTTATTTTCTTTGGCATCCCACAAGGCAATCATTAATGATTTGCTGGTACTTTTTTCTCCGGCATCTTCTGCTGTCCAATCTATTTTTTCAGGTAAATTATTCTCGTCTAGTGTTACTGTAAATTTTATTTCCGATGTTTTCATACTTCTTTTTTAATTTAATTTTTACTTCTTAGGTTTGTATTTCGATTGTGTTAAAATTAATTGAGCATCCTCCATAGCCATGAGTTGTTCTAATGTTGTTTCCGGATTGTTTTTCATAAACTGTCGAACAATCTGCCAGCCGAGCCAATAGCCAATGCGAGGAGCCGATTCTTTGCTCAAAGCACTTGTAAACGGACCATCAGCAGTATACTTCATAATATCAGCCTGATTAGTAGTGTACAATATTTTTTGTGCCACAAAATAACTCCAAACATTGTATTCATTTTGTGTGCAATAGTCCATTTGAGCATTTGTATACTGTATTTTAAGTGTATCCGAAACATCGGGTAAAAGAGCATCGGTTAAGTACATCACCTTTCCGATGTAAATAATTTCACTTAAAAAATCGCTTTTATTCATGTTATAAGGAAATTCATTCATCATCCATACTCTTATACCATCAGGTAAAATGTTATGAGTATTCATAAACATGGATTTATATCGAGGAATGGATAGCATGTGGTAAAACTTATTATCCGTTCCTAAATACATTTCCAAACCTATAGCTAAGGTAGAGTCAACAACCATACTTGGATAGTTAAACCCTGTCATCATGTATATTAAATTGGGGGTGTGTTTGTCAGAAAAATGGTATTTAAATCGTTTAAAAGCAAGTGTAAATGATTGTTCCATTTCCGGAATTTGAGCATCCACTTTTTTGCAATCATTAAATGCTTCTAGCATATCTTTATCAGCAATAAATTGCTTTATTTGAAATTCGTAAGACGAATCGGCAATACCACCATTGTTCACAATTCTGGTAATGTATAAAGAATAAAAATCACCGTATTTTTCTTGTAACTTTTTAGTTTCAGCCTCAATGTTTGATGTGTTAATTTCAAAAATATCCTTATCTAGGCGTTTAATTTTAACGGGGGGTAACTGCACTTCCGACACATCCACATCCAAGGTGTTTCCACCACAAGAAACAGCAAAAACAAGCAAAATCAAGCAACTTAAATAAACTATTAATTTCATACAAATATGTTATAATTAAAATGTGTTTAAGATAAAAATGGCATTGTAAAAAAGCCCTAAATTTCAATTTTTAGAGAATTTTAGTTCGTATCAAAATTATACTTAATTTTGGTTTGATTTTAAAAACCACATTTTAAAAATTAAACCTCAAAATTATGAAAAATATGAAGAAGTTAATGGTAATAATTGCTGCTGGCTTATATACAACTACCTTGCTAAATGCGCAAAGTGAGCAAGCATCTAAAGGAATTCGTTTTGGATTAAAAGTTACACCTTCTGTAAACTGGTTAAAATCAGGCGATAAAATGACAGAGAAAAATGGTGTTTCGATGAGATTTGGTGCAGGATTAATGACTGAAATTCGTTTAACGGATGTAGCTGTTATTTCTACCGGACTTCAATTAGATATGGATGGTGGTAAAGTAAAATACAAAAATGAAACAAACGGAGCTCCATCTAGTACTTATGTGGGATATTTTTATGATAATGAAGGGGAAACCATTAGTGAATACGATGCTGTGATTAAGGAGCACACAAGTATTTCAGGGTATTTCAGCCCAAGTATTGAACCAACTACAAGTTCAGAGGCTGCAGAAACAATTGGGAATAATTCTAACAAGTATAGTTACTATTTAGTAAATGAAAGAACTTACAGCAATACGTACATTACCATTCCTTTGGCTTTAAAATTAAGAACCAAAGAAATTGGTGCTCTAACTTATTTTGGGATGGTAGGCGTAAATGCTTCTTTCTTATACACTGCTAAAGCAACGGACAATGTTCAAAAATATGAAGGAGTTAACCCAAATGGCACCATTAAATGGGGAGCAGAACAAACCATTTCCAAAACAAAAATCAACAAAGACATGGGCTTTTTTAATGCTGCTTTAAACATGGGAGCAGGTGTTGAATGGAATTTGGCAGGAACGACATCCTTATTGTTTGGATTAAACTATAACATGGGCTTTACTAACTCTGCTAAATCAGAATCAAAGTACTTAAAAAAACAAGTTGAAGGTGGTCAAAATACAAACCTAAAACAAAGCTTAAAAACAAACAGTGTAGGATTAACCATTGGTGTTTTATTCTAACATAAGATAGTTAGTAAATAAATCCCAACTTCAGTTATAATGAGGTTGGGATTTTTATTTTTGATTTAATTATATGCAACAAACAAAGGTTATCAAGCACATCGTCAATTGGCTCAACAATTATTCGGAGCAAAGCAAAACCAATGGTTTTGTAGTAGGCATTTCAGGCGGAATTGATTCGGCACTTACATCAACTCTTTGTGCGCTTACAGGCAAACAAGTTATTTGTTTAAATATGCCTATACATCAACACAAAAGTGAGTACGACAGAGGCCATGAACATATTGATTGGCTCAAACAAAATTATTCGAATGTTAGTTCATACGAAGTTGAACTGAGTAACACCTTTAAAAGCATCGGCCAAGCATTACCTGAAAACATTCAAGATTGGCTAACAATGGCTAACACTCGCTCTCGTTTACGAATGACTACCTTGTATGCATTTGCTTGTCATCATAAACTATTAGTTGCAGGAACAGGAAATAAAGTAGAAGATTTTGGAATAGGATTTTTTACCAAGTACGGTGATGGTGGTGTGGATCTTAGTCCGATTGCCGACTTAATGAAATCAGAAGTGTATGCCCTAGCACAAGAGCTTGGTGTTGTAAAATCAATATTAGATGCAAAACCTACCGATGGCTTATTTGCTGATGGCAGAAGTGATGAAGATCAAATAGGTGCAAGTTATGATGAATTAGAATGGGCAATGAAGTTTATTGAAAATCCTCACGACTTCACAACATTAACCGAACGACAAAAAATTGTATTAGACATTTACACCCGAATGAACAAGGCCAATCAACATAAAATGAATCCTATTCCGGTTTGTTTAATTCCTAATGAATTAAAATAATATGATAGCACAACTCTACTCTCATTTTTTAAAAAACCCTACAGTATGTACCGATACTCGCGACATCAAACCGGGTAGCATATTTTTTGCGCTGAAAGGCACTAATTTTAATGGCAATGCATTTGCCGAACAAGCCTTAAATAGTGGCTGTTCATTAGCAGTAATTGACGAAGCCGGTTATAAAAAAGATGATCGATATTTTGTAGTTGACGATGTTTTAACTGCATTGCAAGAGTTAGCAAATTATCATCGAAAACAATTAGCCATTCCTGTAATTGGAATAACAGGCTCAAATGGAAAAACAACAACCAAAGAATTAATTCATGCAGTACTTTCAAAAAAGTACAATACACTTGCAACAAAAGGAAATTTAAATAATCACATTGGAGTACCGCTCACCCTTTTATCCATTACAAAAGAACATGAAATGGCCATCATTGAAATGGGAGCCAATCATCAAGGTGAAATAGCATTGCTGTGTACTATTGCCGAACCAAATTTTGGAATTATCACCAATATTGGCAAAGCACATTTAGAAGGTTTTGGAGGAATAGAAGGTGTTAAAAAAGGGAAAGGAGAATTATTCAGATACATTGAAAATAAAAAAGGAAAGTTATTTGTGCATGCTGATGATGAAAATATCATGGAGCTTGTAGGCAATAATGAAAAAATAACATACGGAACAAAAAAATTATATGATATTGTAGGTGCCGTTATTCAGCAACCTGACAGCGAGTTTATTTCTATGCAATGGTCAACCCGATACAATGCAGCTACAATGAAAAACAACACAATTATTCATACCCATTTAGTTGGCGTTTACAATTATTATAATTTATTGGGTGCTGTTTGTGTGGGCAACTATTTTAAGATAGACGATGAAAAAATCAATGATGCACTCGCCAATTATATTCCTTCTAACAATCGTTCGCAATTACATAAAACGGAAAACAATACCCTTATTTTAGATTACTACAATGCCAATCCAACAAGCATGACTGCTGCCATCGAAAATTTCTCAAAATTAAATCATCCGAATAAAATGGTTGTACTGGGAGATATGCTTGAGCTAGGCGAAGACAGCCTAAAAGAGCATCAATCAATAATAGATTTACTGCAACAGAAAAAAATTGAAACCGTTTTTTTAGTTGGGGCGCATTTTATAGAGGCCGGAAAAAATTCATCGGCAAAAATATTTCAAACAAGTGATGAAGCTGCTGCTTATCTTAAAGATATCCAAATAAAAAACCAAACAGTTTTAATAAAAGGTTCACGCGGAATAAAACTAGAAAATGTAGTAGCCGTTTTATAAAATGAAACAACACGAAGATTTTTTTCAGCTTGTTTATCAAGTGGTTCGTTTAATTCCGAAAGGACGTGTTACGAACTACGGTGCTATTGCAAAATATTTAGGTTCGGCTCGCTCGTCACGTATGGTGGGTTGGGCAATGAATGCAGCACACAACCAAAAGCCAAAAGTACCGGCACACCGTGTAGTCAATCGCAATGGTGAACTTACAGGTAAACACCATTTTGAAACTCCTTTTTTAATGCAAGAATTATTAGAAAAAGAAGGAATTAAGATTGTAAAAGATAAAATTCAAAATTTCGACAAGCACTTTTGGAGTCCTACAAAAGAATTAGAACTATAAAAAAGCATTTATTAAAAATGTAATACATTTGTAAAATTGTTAAACACTTAAAAAACCAAAAAATGAAAAAAATTTTATATGTAATACTTGGCCTTGTAGCCATTTATGTAATTATGTGCTTGATTGGACCTTCTACTGTTAAGATGGAACGTTCTATTGATATTAATGCATCAAAAGAGGTCATCCAAAATAAGTTAGCAGACTTAAAATTTTTCCATGATGAATGGTCGCCATGGACAGAAAAAGATACTGCAGCAATTACTACCTATACCGGAGAAATGGGGCAACCAGGAAGTACCTATGCTTGGGATAGCAAAGTAGATGAGGTAGGTAAAGGAATGATGATTTACGATAAAACTGTTGGTGATAGCGTATTGCAAACCTTACGTTTTGATGGCATGGGTGACTCTAGAGTTTACTATATAACTACTGCTACCGAAAACAATGCCACTAAAGTAACTTGGGGAATGACATTTGATGTTGGATTTTT
>JAEUTT010000016.1 GCA_016787165.1 Bacteroidia bacterium
GATATTGAGCGTTCAAAAGGAATTTTAAAACGTTTAAGACGTGCATTTATAAAAAGAGCAAATCAAGCAAATTTGATTGCAGCACATATACAAACATCTAAATATCCAGTGATTGTTTGCGGTGATTTTAATGACACTCCCGCATCGTATGCTTATAAAACTATCGCAACTAATTTAAATGATAGTTTTATTGAAAGTGGAAATGGTTTCGGCCGGAGTTATATTGGCAAATTCCCTTCATTTAGAATTGATTACATTTTGCACAGCAAACAATTTAAGTCTTACGAATTTAAAACAATCCGTGAAGAGTTATCTGATCACTATCCTTTGGTCGCTTTTCTTCAGTTTGAGTAAATTAATACAACCTTATCTCATTATTATAGTTAAAATTATTAATAGTTAATATATTTAACTAATTTTGTTCCTCAATATTTATTCATGTCTGAGAAAATTCAAAATCAATGTGATTTACTTCCCTTGGGAGCTTCAATGGCAATTGTCACTAAATACTATTATGGAGCTTTAAGCAAAATGCTCGAATCAATTGATTTGGAAAGGCATTATACTACCCTTATTTTAATTCATAAAACAAAAAATAAATGTACTCAGCAATACTTGTCGGATATGCTTCATGTAGATAAAGTATACATGGTTCATATCTTAGATTATTTGAATGAGAAGGGACTTGTTAAGCGAATAAAAAATCCTGAAGACAGAAGAGAGCATCTTATTTCATTAACAGCTAAAGGAGGAAAGGTAATTCCTGAAATTGAAAAATCAATTAACCAACTTAACCAAATTGGATTAAAAGGAATAAGTAAGGAAGAACAAAAAGTATTTTGGATGTCGGTTCAAACGATTATGAATAATTTAAAACATTTGCCAACCAATGAGGTAGATATTAAAATAAAAAAATAAAAATGAAAAATAAAAGTGTAGTTATACTAGTAGTATTAGTTGGAGTTTTGATAGGGCTGAAGTTTATGTTTTTCCCTTCTGAAAACTCTGTAGGAGCCGATAAAAAAACGGGAGCATCCGGAGCTCCAAGTAATGTAGTTGCTTATGTGGTTGTAGCAAAAAAAATTGATAATGATGTATATGCAACAGGTACTGTTCTCGCAAATGAACAAGTGGAATTGCAATCAGAGTTGGCCGGAAAAGTTGTTCAACTGAATTTTCAAGAAGGCAACAAAGTTACCAAAGGACAATTGCTTGTTAAAATTAATGATGCCGATTTGAAAGCGAATTATAAAAAATTAGAATTGCAATTATCATTGGCCGATGAAAAATTAAAACGTCAAAAACAATTATTAGCGATTAATGGAATAAGTCAGGAAGAATTTGATATTTCACAAAATCAATTGAATGTTATTAAAGCTGAATTAGACTATGCTACTGCCCAAATTGCAAAAACAGAAATAAAAGCTCCTTTTGATGGTATTATTGGTTTGAAAAATGTGAGTGAAGGAGCTTATATTACACCTGCTATGGTTGTTGCCACAGTGCAACAAATTAATCCGGTGAAAATTGATTTTTCTATTTCTGAACGATATGCATCATTAGTAAAAAAAGGAACATCTCTCACTTTCATCATTGATGGAGCAGGTGAGTTTGAAGGACAAGTCTTGGCCATTGAGCCTAAAATAAATCCGGTAACACGCACACTTCAAATAAGAGCTGTATGCACCAATACTAAAAATGAAATTTTTCCGGGAGCATTTGCCAAAGTAAAATTAGCACTAAGTGCTATTGATAGCGCATTGATGATTCCTACAGAAGCAGTTAT
>JAEUTT010000019.1 GCA_016787165.1 Bacteroidia bacterium
CTTCTGGTTTTTGGCAAACCACTTACTACTTGTATTTTATCAGGTTTTGCAATAGGTCCAATAACTTTTGTTACTTCAGCTAAAATTTCTTTTCTTAATGCATCTATGTCTTTATTTTTATTCGTACAAATAACATACGCATAAATTCCTTGTCCTTTAATATCATGTGGATAAGCAACAACTGCACTTTCTACAACATCAGCATGCATATTTATTGCACTTTCTACTTCAGCAGTTCCTATTCTGTGTCCACTAACATTCATTACATCATCTACACGCCCTGTAATTCTGTAATAACCATCTTCATCACGTTTACAACCATCACCTGTAAAATATAAATTAGGGTAAGTAGCAAAATAATTTTGTTTGCAACGTTCATGATCACCATAAGTGGTGCGTATCATACTTGGCCAAGGAAACTTAATACACAAATTACCTTCCACTCCATTTCCAATCAATTCATTTCCTTTTTCACCTACCAATATAGGTTGAATTCCCGGCAATGGCAATGTTGCATATCCGGGTTTTGTTTTAGTGATGTCAGCAAGTGGTGAAATTAAAATTCCTCCCGTTTCGGTTTGCCACCATGTATCTACAATCGGGCATTTTTGTTTTCCAATATTTAAATTATACCAATTCCATGCTTCTTCATTAATCGGTTCACCAACACTACCTAACACACGAAGTGAATCCAATTTATAGGGTTTAACAAATTCCAAACCTGCCGCTTCTAATGCACGAATAGCTGTAGGCGCTGTATAAAAAACAGAAACCTTATATTTATCTATCACTTGCCAAAAGCGTCCTGCATCAGGATATGTTGGTACACCTTCAAACATCACAGAGGTAGCACCGGCTAACAATGGAGCATAAACAATGTATGAATGCCCTGTAATCCAACCTATATCTGCAGTACACCAGTACACATCGTTTTGATTATATTGAAATACATTTTCAAATGTATAATGTGTGTACACCATGTACCCACCACAGGTGTGTACCACACCTTTGGGTTTTCCGGTGGAACCCGAAGTATAAAGAATAAACAACATATCTTCAGCATCCATTGGTTCTGGTGTACAATCAGCATTTACTTTTTCCATTTCTTGTTTCCACCAGCAATCTCTTCCATCAATAATTTTTATGTTAGATTGTGTATGTTCTAATACAATCACTTTTTCAACTGAAGGGCAAACTTCCAATGCTTCATCTACTGTATCTTTCATAGGAATTTCTTTTGCTCCACGATAAGCACCATCACTTGTAACTATTATTTTACAATCACTGTCTTGAATACGACCACTCAAAGCAGATGCAGAAAAACCACCAAACACAACAGAGTGAACAGCTCCAATGCGAGCGCATGCGAGCACTGCAATTGCAAGCTCTGGCACCATTGGCATATAAATACAAATGCGGTCTCCTTTTTTGGCGCCCTTATTTTTTAAAACATTTGCAAATTTACATACTTGCTCATGCAGCTGATTATAAGTATAAGAAACCGTTTTGTCATTCGGATTATTAGGCTCCCAGTGATACGCCACTTGATTTCCTTTAGTAGCAAGATGCCTATCTAAACAATTCTCAGTAATATTTAATTTTCCTCCTCCAAACCATTCTATTTTTGGATCCTGAAAATTCCAATTCAATACTTTGTTCCACCTTTTTGTCCACACAAATTGTTCCGCCTTTTCTTCCCAAAATTTTTCGGGATGTTCTATACTTTTTTGATACTCGTTTTGATACTCTTTAAATGAGCTGATTTTTGTCATTGTATTAAAAGTTTAATGTTCTCAAATTTAGAAAAAGAAAAATCGGATTAAAAGCAATATTTTCATTATCTTTAAATAAACAAAAATCTATCATGAAAAACTACTTATTTGCTGTAGCTGCGATTTTCGCTTTTCTTGTTTATTCATGTAAAAATGATAAAGGAGAAACAGAGAATAATAATCCAAACCCAATTGATATTGGTGCCATAAACTCCGGAAGTAATGTAACAGGTTATAGCATCTTAAATAAACTGCCAGGTATTTGGAATGGCCCTGTAACTTCATCAACAGCACTTGGAAGTTATCCTGAATGGATTGTAGACTTCAGACCTATTTCGGCAGCGCAGGTTTCTGCAAAAAATGAATTGGATTCTGTGAATAATATTTTAATGAGTTTTTTTATTGTAAAACATGGCAATGCATACAAAATGGCATTTAGGAATGGTGGAGGCTTTGCAGGAAACCAACGAATTGCTTATGCTGTTATTGACAGTATATCTGAAACAACAAACAATTACTTTTATCGATTTTCTGATTTTAGAGCAGGTAGAAACAGAGTATTTGTGGATGTAAAATTTAAAGATGATAGTTTAACAATACATACATTTACAAATATTTACAATTCATTACAAACACCTACCACACATATGTTATGGAGAGCAAAATTACAAGATACCAGCTCCACACAAAATGCAAAAACACATTTTAATTTTCCACAAAAACAAATGGTTCAAGATTTTTCGAGCACATTTGATGCTAAACCAGAAGCAATCTATTATAATT